>JALVZS010000138.1:0-7261 GCA_027022065.1 bacterium | reverse complement strand
TTGTGTGTCAGTGCGGTCACGGGGGCAGGGGGTCTCTTGCTGCAAGTATTCTTAAAACATACGGGTTTAATGTGGCAAACATGGCGGGTGGATTGATCGCCTGGAAATCCAGAGGCCTTCCTGTTGAAGGTTTATGAGGAGGGAATAGTTATGTCTGTTGTGGAGAAGGTTAAAACAAGTGTCTACTTAAATAGGCAAGCCAAGGAAGGTGCTCAAAAAGTTTTAAAGAAGTACGGTTTGAATCTATCTGATGCTGTTAATATTTTTCTGTCTATTATCGCTAAGACAGAAAAACTTCCTTTTGAGTTTCATGTGCCCAATAAGGTTACTAAGCAGGTTTTAGAAGAAGTTCTGGAAGGGAAAGGGCTTAAGGAAGTGACAGTCAAAGAGATTCTAGATGAGATTAAAGAGGCACAAGCAATTTATCAAGGATCTGAGGAAGGTAAGGATTACTGACGAGCAGTTCCATAAGTTAGCGAAATATATAACTTTGCTGACTGAGGGTAAGAGTCTACCTACAGAAGCCAGAGATCATGAATTGGTCGGTGTGTGGAAGGGTTTTAGGGAGTTTCATCTTGGGGGAGATCTTTTGGTGATATATAGAAAAACAAAAGACGAAATAACGCTGGTAAGGATAGGAACCCACAGTCAGCTTTTTAAGTAAAGTTCGCTTTCTATGTTGACAAAGGATAAACTGGGTTTTAGAATGAACCAAATCTTTCGGTTAATTGGGAGAGGGTGATGGTGAGGAAGAGGGATAAATCCGAGTATTTGATTCAGTCTGTTTCAAATGCCTGTGATATTCTTGAGTGTTTTTCACTTGATCAGGAAGAGATTGGGATAAATGAGCTGGTGAAGCGGTTGGGTCTTAATAAAACTCAGGTTCAGAGACTCCTTTCCACTTTGGAGTATAGGGGATTCGTTGAGAAGAGCCGCATAACTGGGGGTTATAAGCTGGGCCTTAAGGTCTTTGAGTTGGGGCAGGTTTACACCGTAAGATTGCAGATATTTAAAAAGGCGAAACCTGTATTGGAGTTTATCGTTTCCCAGTGCAATGAAACCGCTTACCTTGGCGATTTGAGGGGGGAGTATGTGGTCTACCTCATGTCGGAGGAGACCACAAAACCTGTGAGGGCCATATCCAGGGTGGGATCAAGGTTCAGGCCTCACTCCACCGCTTTGGGAAAGGCAATTTTGGCCTTTATGGACGAGAGTGTGGTGGACGAGATCTATCCGGAGGAGGAACTCCCCGTATTTACCGAAAACACCATAAAAACCAAGAGCCAGCTTAAGGAGGAGCTTGCGGCGGTTAGAGAAAGAGGATACGCTTTGGACTTTGAAGAGACAGAGGTTGGGGTTAACTGCGTTGGAGTGCCTGTGTTCAACTACACCACGAAGGTGGTGGCTGGAATATCCATATCGGGGCCTGTAACCAGGTTCAGCAGGGAGAGGGTGGAGAATGAGCTTGCCCCTGTGGCCCTTGAGGCGAGCAAAAGACTTTCCAACGCTTTAGGCTACGAAATAGGAAAGAAGATAAAGGAGAAGGTGGGGGATCTGCTTTAGTTCTACATAAGTATCCTTATGGTGGCTTTATTTAAAAGTTCTTGTAGCCACTCCTTGTAGCGGGCCTGTAGCCTTTGCTGGAAGAGTTTTTCCCTTATCCTGTCCTTTACCTTGTCAAAGGGGATGTAGTTTTCCTTAGTTCTTTTTCCCACTTTAACTATGTAGTAGCCGTTTTCTGCTTCTATAAGTCCGAGCTTCTTATTGGTGCCGAAGATGAAATCATCCAGTGGCTTTATAAGCTGGCCCTTCTCCACAAAGCCCAAATAGCCTCCTTTGTCTGCCTCGGGTCCCATTGAGTACTGCTTTGCCAGGGCTTCAAAGGATATGCCTCCAAGTATCTGAGTGTATATCTTTTCCGCAAGCTCCTTGCCTTCGTACTTCGGAATGAAGATAAGCCAGACCTCCGCCTTTGGGGGCAGCCTGAACTGGTCCTTGTGCTTTTCGTAATACTCCTTTACCTCTTCGTCTGCCACTGCAACATGCATCTTTATCTCGTAGTTCATGAGCCTGTTTATGGTTATGCGCCTTCTTATCTCCTCCTTGTAGGCCTCAAGGGTTATGCCCTTTTCTTTCAAAAACTCCTTAAACTCTTTATCGGTGAGGTTGTTTTCCTTCTTGAAGTTCTGGATGTACTCGTTTACCACATCGTCAGAGGCCACAAGGCCTAGCTTTTTTGCCTCCTGCATCTGTAGCTCTTCCAGTATCACTTTCCTTAAAACCTCTTTAAGAGGGATATCCTTTCCCAGTGCGTTTCTATAGAAGATGGCCCTTTCCTGTAGTTCTGTTAGGGTTATAGGCTTTCCGTTAACAACGGCTACAATGCGCTCTATGATAACGGCTGATGAAGCTGTAGCCGCAAGAAGCAGTATAGCTATGGTCAGTGCAAGCCTCTTCATCTTTCTGCCAAGATAGCACTTTCCGCAAGGCTTTTCAAAGCCTCTATAAGCTTGGGCGGATCCAGAGGTGTGGCAACGACGGTTGGAGCCTTTTGTATGAGAAGTTCACTTTTACTTGCTACATTTTTGGCCATTTCTGGGCTTGCAAACTCAAGGATGAAGCCCGCTCTTCTCTGCTGAAGCTTTACAATTCCCAGCTTCTTGGCGAGGGCCTTCAGGGTGGAAAGCCATATGAGGCCTTCTACCTCTTTGGGCATCTGGCCGAAGCGGTCCTTCATCTCCTCTTTCATCTCCTCTATCTCGTCAAGGGCGGCGCTCATGAGCCTTTTGTAAATGGCCATCTTTACATTCTCATCGGGTATGTAGTGGTCTGGGATGTAGGCTTCAAAGAGTACGCTTATCTGCGGCTCTATCTCCGCTTCCTTCAGGGTTCCTCTGAGGCGGTTTACGGTTTCCTCAAGCATGTTCAGGTACTCCTCAAGCCCCACACCGGCTATATGGCCCGATTGTTCCTTTCCCAATATGTTTCCCACGCCCCTTATCTCCATGTCTCTTAGGGCGAGCCTAAGTCCGGATCCAAGCTCGGAGAACTCCTGCAGAGCCTTAAGCCTCTTTTTAGCCTCCTCGGTCAGGGTGCCTGGGGTTACCAAAAAGTAGGCAAAGGCAAGCTCGTTGCCTCTTCCCACCCTGCCTCTAAGCTGGTAGAGTTGTGCAAGCCCGAACTTTTCCGCTCCCACAACTATCAGGGTGTTGGCGTTGGGTATATCCAGTCCTGATTCCACTATGGCGGTAGACACGAGGACATCGGTTTCTCCCTTCACGAACCTGTACATGACTTTTTCCAGCTCGCTTCCCTTCATCTTTCCGTGGGCTACCTCAACCCTTGCCTGAGGGCAGAGGATCTTTATGGTGTTGGCAAGCTCCTCCAGTCCCTCTATCCTGTTCTGCACCACGAAAACTTTACCGCCCCTTTTCAGCTCTCTGGTTATGGCCTTCTTCAGGGTTTCCCTTTTGTAGGTGGATACAAAGGTCTTTATGGGGTTTCTTCCTTCAGGTGGGGTTTCTATAACGCTTATGTCCTTGAGGCCGGAAAGGGCCATGTTCAGGGTTCTGGGTATGGGGGTTGCAGAAAGCATGAGCACATCTACATTGGCCTTCAGCTCTTTAAGCTTCTCCTTCTGTCTTACTCCAAACTTGTGCTCTTCATCTATTATGAGTAGTCCGAGGTCTTTAAAACTCACATCGCTTGAGAGGAGCCTGTAGGTGCCTATCACGATGTCTATCTTTCCCGCTTTTAAGCCTTCTACTATCTCTTTTTGCTTTTTCGGAGGCTTGAAGCGGTTGAGCACCTCTATGGTTATCGGGTAGTCCTTGAACCTTTCTTTAAAGGTTTCGTAGTGCTGCTCCGCCAGCACGGTTGTGGGCACAAGGACCGCCACCTGCTTTCCATCCATCACAGCTTTGAACGCTGCCCTCATCGCCACTTCGGTCTTTCCAAATCCCACATCTCCACAGATGAGCCTATCCATGGGCTTCTCTTCTTCCATGTCCCTTTTGACCTCTTCTATTGCCTTTAGCTGATCAGGGGTTTCCTCGTAGGGGAAGGACTCTTCAAACTCCCTCTGCCATGGGGTATCTGGGGAGAAGGCAAATCCCTTGGCCAAGGTCCTTTTTGCCTGTAGCTCTAAAAGCTCTTGGACGAATTTTTCTATCTCCTTCTTTACCTTTTCCTTTGCCCTTCTCCAGGTGGAGCCTCCCAGCTTGTCTATTCTTGGTGGCTCTACCTCGGCTCCTATGTATTTTTGGATGTTGTTGAGCCTGTCCACGGGCACATAGAGGATGTCTCCGTCTCTGTACTCTATCGCGGCAAACTCCCTAGTGATGCCGTCAACTACCTTCTTCTTAAGACCGAGAAATCTCCCTATGCCGTGCTCCTTGTGGATTACGTAGTCGCCGCTTGAGAGACTGAGCAGGGAGGATATGAGCTCCCCTCGTTCTCTTTTCCTCTTAGGCCTTCTGGCTCTCTTTCTTTTTCCGAATATTTCCCTTTCAGTTAAGAGAAAAACGCCTTCTTCGTGCCAGATGAAGCCTTCCCTCAGGAATCCCGGTATGATGTAAAGACCTGTTCTCACAAGGCCCTTTTTGAAGACCGAGGGACGGGCAGTGAGTCCCCTTTCAAGAAATAGCTGTCTTATGGCTTCCACCCTGTCCTCAGGCACCACGATGAAGCCCGTAAATCCGCTTTTGAGAAGCTCCCTCACCCTTGAGACCACAAACTCTATGCGTCTTTCCCCCTTGAGGGCGGCATCTGCTAAAAAGCCTGTTTCAACCTTCGGCCTTTCTCCCTCAAAGGTACCGAGCTCTATGTCAAAGGGTGGAAGTTCAAGGCTTTTCTCCATCCAGAATTCCGCATCTTCCTTTTCGCTTTCAAGGGCTTCCATGTCGTAGCAGACCGCAAGGTCAAAGTCTGTTATCTCCTCAAGGGGAACGAGGTTCTCTTCTTTGAAGGGGTATATGGTTACGGAGTTGATTTCGGATATGGAGCGCTGTGTTGCAGGGTCAAACCTCCTTATGGACTCCACCTCGTCTCCCCAAAGCTCTATTCTAACAGGCACATCCAGGTTTACGGGAAACACATCCACCACATCTCCCTTTACGCTGAACCCTCCTGGAGACTCCACCACATCCACCCTGTTGTATCCCATGTTCACCAATTGCTGGGCCAGCTCATCCCTGTCTATCTCGGCTCCCTTCACAATTACCTGCACCGCTTCAAGGAACCAGTCCGGAGAGCACACTCCCTGAAGCAGTCCCGCGCAGGTTGCTATGATTACGAACTGTTTCCTGTTTATGAGGGCCTCGCAGGTTTTGAGCCTATCCTTCAACACGGAAACTGATGGGGAAAGGCCGCTTTCCGGTGCAACATCCCAGCTTGGCAGGAAGAATGCCTGTGTAAATGTGGCTACTTCCCTGAAGAGGTTTTGGGCTTCTTCCTCAGGTGCCACCACAAGTATCCTGTTCTTCTCAAAGGAGAGCTTGCCTATGTAGTAGGAGGCTGCCGATGAGTGCAGATTCAGCTTCATCAGAAAAGGTTCAGGGATAGGTATCTGTCTCCGCCATCCGGGAAGATCACCACTATTCTTCCCTTCTTTATCCTTTTGGCCACCTTTAGTGCGCCTGCAAGGGCCGCTCCCGAGGAGATCCCGGCAAATATCCCCTCCCTTTTTGGAAGCTCCCTGAACAGCTCAAAGGCCTCCTCGTCGGTTACCTCTATCACATCGTCGGGAAGGGAGGGATCAAAGAGCTTGGGGACCCTTGAGTCCTTAAGGCTCTTTAGTCCCTGTATGTTGTGCTTAGGAGGAGGCTCCACGCCAAAGACCTTTATATCTGGGTTGAACTCCTTTAGTCTTCTTCCCACTCCCATGAGGGTGCCTGATGTTCCTATACCCGCAACGAATGCGTCTATCTTTCCCGCCGTTTGGGCTATAATTTCGGGACCTGTTGTTTCGTAGTGGGCCTTTGCGTTGTCCGGGTTGTCAAACTGATTGGGCATGAAGTAGAGGTCAGGGTTTTCGCTGTATAGGATTTCAGCAAGCTCTATGGCTCCATCTGTGCCCTTTTCACCTGGGGAGAGCACCACCTCTGCTCCGTATGCCTTTAGTATCTGGCGCCTCTCAACGCTCATGGACTCAGGAAGCACGATCTTCACCTTGTATCCCTTAACAGCACCCACCAGAGCCAGCCCTATCCCTGTGTTGCCAGAGGTGGCCTCAAGGATGACTTTGCCCTTTGTCAAGTCTCCCCTCTTTTCCGCCTCCTCAATCATGTAGAGGGCGGCCCTGTCCTTTATGCTCCCTCCGGGGTTGTAGGACTCAAGCTTTGCGTATATCTCCACCTCATCGGTGGAGAAGTATTTCAACTTGACCAGAGGCGTGTTGCCGATGAGTTTTAGTATGCCTTCAACCGTTCTCATGGATTTGAAAATTATACTCCGCAGGGCTTGAGGTCAATAGCTTTTTCTTTTAATGTCCGAATAAACATGAGGGAAAAGTTTTCGTTTTTCAAGAATGTGGTTTTGCTCTGTATAGTTGGTTTAGGGATTATTCTGCTTTTCTGCGCGATTGTTTTCTATCTGCTCTCTTTCAAGGTTAAGCCAGAGATAGTTAAGGGGGAGAGCCTGCGCTTTAGACACTTGGCCTATCATGTTTTGGATGATCCTAGGCATTATGCAGAGGGCCTTTTAAACAGCTACGCCATGTGGGAGAAGTTCGCAAGGGCAGTGGAAAGGAGGGATGTGGCCTGGCTGAAGAATCAGTTGCTTGAGGATCCTCAGGTTGCAAGGTGCGACGGGGTGGGGGTGATTCTGTCAAACGGGGATGTGCTTATAAGCAGGGGATTAAAGCTTCCTAAAGAGATTGCTCTTGAGCTTTTGAAAGAGATAAAGCGGCGCTTTCCTCTGGGGAGGGAGGCGGAGCACTTCTTCCACACGCTGCTTAAGATAAACGGAAAGATATGGCTTGTGAGCATCTCTCCTTTGGGCAACGACGAATCGGTTATTATTTCTTACAACGCCCTTTACTTTGCCACATCCCAGGATAGCCTGATTAAAAGGTTGAATAGGCTCTTTCCAGGTGCCCGCCTTTGTAAAAGGCCCGTTAAGTGCAGTGGCTTGGTGGAAGCGGTTCCCTGGAAGGATTACAAAGGGCGTGTGCTTGCCTGGGTAACGGCGCCCATTGCGGGATACATACAAGAGTCCTTTGAGGATCTGCTTCTTTCGGAAGGCTTCATTGTTGCCCTCGTTG
>JALVZS010000137.1:924-2547 GCA_027022065.1 bacterium | reverse complement strand
AAATTTGAAGGTGTGAGAAAGGGCTACAGGGAAGGATATCTGAGGAAATCTACATGCCATCCCTTTACCCGTGCCAATGTTGGTGATAATACTCCCCCTGTTATTCATTACGATATAGTTCCTGGGGACAGGGTTAGAATTATAGTTGCTCCTAAAGGTGGTGGAAGTGAGAATATGAGTCAAGTAGTTATGCTGAAACCTGCTGACGGTGTTGAAGGAGTGATTGACACTGTGGTTAAAAGGGTTGAAGAAGCTGGTGGAAATCCATGTCCTCCTATTATTGTGGGAGTTGGTGTTGGTGGCACTTTTGAGAGATCCGCTTTTCTTGCCAAGAAGGCCCTTTTAAGGCCTGTGGGAAAACCCAATCCCGATGTGGAAATAGCCAAAATAGAGCAGGAGATTTTGGAAAGAATAAACAAGCTTGGGATTGGCCCTATGGGCTGGGGAGGAACCGTTACTGCCTTAGCTGTTCATTTTGAGATGGAGCCGGTTCACATTGCCAGCCTTCCCTGTGCAGTTAATATTAACTGTCATGTTGCAAGGCATAAGGAAATTATTCTGTAACGGAGGTTTATCATGAGCGATGTTATAAAGTTAACCACTCCTTTAAGCGATGAGGATGTGGAAAAGTTAAAAGCCGGAGATAGAGTGCTCATTTCGGGAGTTATATACACAGGAAGGGATGCCGCTCATAAAAGGATGATAGAAGCCCTTGAAAGAGGTGAGCCTTTACCCTTTGATGTTAAGGGACAGGTTATATACTATGTTGGTCCTTCACCGGCTAAGCCGGGAAGACCAATAGGCGCTGCTGGACCTACTACAAGTTATAGAATGAATCCCTATGCTCCAAAGCTGATAGCCTTAGGACTTAAAGGTATGATAGGAAAGGGAAAAATGAGTGAGGAGGTAAGGGAACACTGTATGAAATACAAGGCTGTGTACTTTGGTGCCATTGGGGGGTGTGGAGCACTGCTTTCTCAGAGGATAAAAAAGGCAGAGATTATAGCTTATGAGGATCTGGGTCCTGAAGCTGTCAGAAGGCTTGAAGTTGAAGATTTTCCTGTTATAGTTGTTTACGATACTCATGGGGGTAATCTTGAAGAGATGGGTGTAAAGCAGTATAGAGAGGTTGAATAATTTTCATATTGGGAGGTTGAAGATGTTGCAGAAACCGCCGGTAATCAAGCATTATCGCTGGCATCTGGGGTCTGTTGCCTGGATTCTTCACAGAATTACTGGTTTGCTTTTGGTTTTCTATCTTTTGCTCCATATATGGGTCATTCATAATATTGCTTCTGGTCCTCAAGGGTTCAACAAAGTAATGGGTGTGGTACAGTCTCCTATATTTTTACTTTTAGAGATAGGACTCCTGGGTACTGTTTTGTACCATGCTTTTAACGGATTGAGAATCATAATCGTTGAGTTTGCTGATAATGCTGCTTCTGCTCACAAAGCTATTTTTGGTGCTGTTATGGCTGTTGCTATATTTCTCTTTTTAATAGGTGGGATTCCCATGTTCCTACATTTCCTTCATTCTTTGAGATAAGTGGGGGTGTGTTATGAAAGAGAAAAGAGCGTCTGGTGGTTTTTATGCGTGGCTTTTTCAAAGGGTAACTGGTGTTC
>JALVZS010000137.1:0-914 GCA_027022065.1 bacterium | reverse complement strand
TTCTGCTTATAATTCTTCTGTTGGTTCACTTTTGGGTAACCCATGGTCTTCCAAAGCCTGAAGGCGTTACCTATGAGAGAATTGCTCCAAGACTCGCAACCCCAACATGGAAGGTAATAGACATGCTCTTTCTGGCATGTGCCCTTTATCATGGCTTGAATGGTGTCTGGATGGTGATCCAGGACTATGTGCACAGCGAGTTTTGGCAGGGTGTTATTTTCTTCCTCCTGGTCACTTTAGGAGGTATCCTTTTCTTCCTTGGTGCTATTACAGTAATACCGTTTTCTGTTGTTTCATAAATGAGGAGGTGAGGTGCTATGGGCGAGTACAAGGGGATGTTCAAGGTTGGAGAATGTGCCAAATATTATGGAACTGACGATGCAAAGGTTATTCACGAAGAGGTTAAAGGTGTTCCCATTCATAATGTTCATTTACACGATGTTGTTATTATAGGGGCTGGTCTTGCTGGTATGTACGCTGCCCTTGAAATAAAGAAGGCTGGATACGATGTCGCTGTTTTAACCAAAGTTTTTCCCACAAGATCCCACTCTGGAGCTGCCCAGGGAGGCATTGCGGCTGCCCTTGCCAATCTCGAGGAGGATCATATTGAGTGGCATTTCTTTGACACCGTTAAGGGTTCTGATTTCTTAGGGGACCAAGATGCCATAGAGATGATGGTTAAAGAGGCTCCTATGATCATTTATGAATACGAGCATATGGGGGTTCCTTTTTCCAGAACTCCAGATGGAAGGATTATGCAGCGTTACTTTGGAGGCCACGTTAAGGACTTTGGAAGGGGAAAACCTGTCTTAAGGGCATGTATGGCAGCAGACAGAACGGGACATGTTCTTCTGCATACCCTTTGGGAGCAGTGTGTTAAATACAATGTAAGGTTCTATTCAGAATATTTTGTG
>JALVZS010000136.1 GCA_027022065.1 bacterium | reverse complement strand
GGCATAAACGGCATAGAAACCAGAAGGAGCATCCTGAAGGGATATACTTTTTCCATCCACGGCCACCCACAGGGGAAGATAGCCAAGGGCCCTGTAGAAATCCAGTATTCTTCTAACCCCCTTGGGAAACCAGGGATCATCCTCCCAGCACATATACAGAAGCACCCTAACCGCATCATATCCAAAGACGCCATCTTTAGCAGGATGAACCCCACTCCCATCAAGGTAGATCCAGTTGGGAGGAAGCCCAGAGGGATTACCAGACGCCTCTTTAAGCAAGCGCTCACCGTCATCCACAAGACGCATCCAAAAGCCGCTTTCATCAAACTTGGCAAATGTGCGGTATATCTTGGTTATGATGTAAGAAGGATTCACTAAAAACCCACCGTTGTGGGAAAAGCCATAGTAGCCAGGAAGCAGAAACAGCCTGCCATTAACATTGACTGCAAGCTCCTCTCTGATACTCTCTATAACTCTTCTGGCCTCCTCCAAGTAACTTTTCTCCTGCCACCTCTTGGCAGCCTCAACTAAAGCATAGGCTACAAGGAGATCCCCATCTGTGGCATCGTTGTAATCTATAACCCCCCACCTTCCATTTTCCCTTTTACCCCAGCTCCAGGCAAACAGGCCATCTTTTCTAACGCCAAGGTTTCTCTTGGTCCAGCTCCAAAGCCTATCAAAGGTTTCTCTGTCATCCTCCATAACCGCCAAAAGCATACCGTATCCCTGACCCTCCGAGTGGGAGATGCCGCCCTGGTAGTAATCCACCACCCTGCCGCTTTGCTCTATAAAGGTAGCCTTGTATTTTTCCCATAAAGACCCTGCCCAACCAGGACTGAAAGCAATTAGCACAAGAGCCAGGGCCTTTACATACCATCTTTTCATTGTTCCAACCTCTTCCTTCTGTGCCTCTTAAGAAGCTGATAGGCGCTAAATACAAACACGAGCAGGACAGTAGCGAGAACGGCCAGATACAGCCAGAAGTAGGTATGGATGTAGAAATCAACCTTACCCGCCTTACCTAACTTACCCACATAGTATTTGCTCGCCAAGCTGGTGCTGACCAGTCTGACCTTAGCTCCCGAAAGCTCTAAGAACGCCAAATCGCCTATGATTTTGCCTTGAACCCCAGCATCAAGCAGAGAAAGGCCAAGCCTGTACACCGCGTCCTCTGAATCGGCCATCCCCAAAAGCACCGTGCGACCCTCTTTAAAGGGAGACTGAAACTCCATGAGAAGTGCTGATGTGCCGAGGCCGCTTACCTGCTGGCTTTCGGCCATAAACGGAAGCGTAGCGTTAAAGGTTATCCTCTTTGTCTTTTCAACACCAAAGGTAGAAAGCAGCCTATCAAAAAGGCCCTTCTCCTTCACCTTCTCCCCTGAAGGGCTGTTTAGCAAGGGGTACAAAACCTCATTGACTTTGCCCAGTTTTAAAGGGGCCCGTTTGAAGATAGCCTCAGGCACATCCCTGGTAGCACCCAAAACTATCACATTACCGCTCCAAGGCTTAAGGCTGCCCAGCACAAAGGAAAGATTGAACATGGGGTATCCCATCTTCTGCGTCATCAAGCCTATGATGTTTAAGGCCGCCGATGCCACCTTCAGGCTGGGCGTTGCCAGATATATCATGGTCTCTCTGCCATCGGGATAGACCGTAAAGGGAAAGCCGTCTCTGAAGAACAGCTCCATCCTGGGCATCTCAACGAAGTAGGACATCTTTGGGAAGTATATGGAAGAGTCATCAAAGAGGGTGAGAATCAGGTTCTCCGTCTGGATGAACTTACAATAGCCCGTGTTACTTGGGGTGAGAACGGCCTTGAAGGTTATGGTGTTGTAGCCCCTCTTAAAAAGGTAGGTAGGGATGGATATCTTGTAGTTGCTGTAAACCTCACCCTCGGGGTTCTTTAAATGGATGCTGGACACAAACCTACCGTTAAGATAGAGGTTCAAGGCAGAATCGGATCTAAGGCCCGCACCGTAAACCAAATGTAGATACAGTGTGGCATACTCGTTGGGCCTTATGAGAAGGCCAGCAGGCAAATGAAAGGTGAGCTTGGCAGGAACAGGATTAAGCCCCACAAAGGTTCTTGTGGAAAAGCCAAAGTACTTGAATTTGTACTTGCGGCCCGGTTTCAGCATCAACCTGCCCTCATAGGGCTTAACCTCAGACAGCTTCAACCCTTTAATCTCCATGGTGGAAGTGCCTGGAAAGGGGATAGACATAGAGGCAAAGGTTTTTGCCGCAACCTCCACATCGCTGTCATTGTTCCCAGAAACCACTATCAAGGCATGGGTGCCGTTGTCCATTGAGGCTATTCCCAAAAATGGCCCCTTGGCCAGTTTCATCTTTACGCCTTTAGAGCTTAGAAAGCGCTTCACAAAGTCAGTTTTACCCACCACTATGTTATCCATTCCCTTCTGCCAATCGGTGGACAGGCTAAAGGCAACCTCTCTGTAGTCAAACCTTAAGGCAACCCCAGAGGCCACAATGGAGGCCCACTTCATAGTTTCTTCAGTGAGCTTATCAATCACAATGTTGACCCTCTGCAGG
>JALVZS010000135.1 GCA_027022065.1 bacterium | reverse complement strand
CCCCTAGCCCTCCTCGCAAGAATCCTCAAATCCTCCAGGACAAAACATACGGAATCATCACACCTTCTCGCTATGTCCCTGTTGTGCATCAAAAAGGCATCCGCCACACATGAAAGACAGGAAAGTGCCTCTTCGTTGTCCTTAACAATGGGCTCATCGGTAATATTGGCACTGGTTGCGACAACGGGCCTTTTCACCTCCTCCATTATGAGGTGGTGAAGGGGCGTGTATGGCAAAAAGGCTCCTACTGTCTTCAAGCCACAAGATACATATCTGGATAACCCTCCCCTTGATCTAAGCAGCACAATAGGCCTTTCCGCCCCTTCTATCACCTCCTCCTCCTCACGAAAAGTTACCTGACAGTATCTCTTTACCTGCTCAAGGTCCCTGAACATAACCGCAAAGGGCTTCTCCTGCCTCCTTTTCCTTTCCCTAAGCCTCTCAACGGCACCGTCCGACTCTGCAAGGCACATAAGGTGAAATCCCCCAAGCCCCTTAACCGCAACGATTTTCCCTTCAAGTATCATTGAAGCGCATAGCCTAACCGCCTCGTCTCCTGTAGCCACAACCCCATCCTCTCCCTCAAGCCACACGTGAGGACCGCACTCGGGACAGGCGTTGGGCTGGGCGTGATACCTCCTGTTTAAGGGATCCTCGTACTCCTTCAGGCACTCAGGACACATCTTAAAGTCTTTCATGGTGGTGTTTTTCCTGTCATAGGGGAGGGAAAGAATGATGGTGTATCTGGGCCCGCAGTTGGTACAGTTTATAAAGGGATACCTGTACCTTCTGTCTTTGGGATCAAAAAGCTCTCTAAGACACTCCCTGCAGGTTGCAACATCGGGAGGAATGGAAAGCACCCTTTCCCCACTTGGTAGGCTCTCCTCTATCCTAAAGCCCTCTTCTTCTCCCAAAGGCAAGGGGAAAGCTTCAACAAACTTCACCTTAGACGCTGGAGGAGCCTCCTTTGGAATGCGCTGCATAAAATCTTTTACACTCTCAATGCTTCCCTGAACCTCAACCTCCACGCCGTAAGGCGTGTTTCTCACAAAACCCGAAAGTCCCAAGGATGTAGCAAGCCTGTAGATGTAGGGTCTAAAGCCCACCCCCTGAACGGTTCCCCTGACAACCACCCTGTATCTCACCACGAGCCGAACCTGAGCCATATATTGCACGCTCCCTCCTGAGAGACCATGCAGGGCCCAACAGGTGAATCTGGGGTGCAAACCCTACCAAAAAGGCTACACTGGGAAGGTAGGGCCTTACCCAAAAGGATCTCGGAGCAGATGCAGCCTTCCGCCTCAGCCTCCTCCACCTTTTCCCAGGGTAAGTTCAGCCTTGCGTCCCTTTTGCAAAACAAGGACTTCAACTCAAGACCAGATGCGGGAAGTATCCCAATCTCCCTCCAAGGGGCATCCGCCACATCAAAAACCTTATCCATCAGTTTCTTGGCCTTTGTATTGCCCTCTGCCCTTACCACTCCCCTGTAAACATTCTCCAAGCGTGCAGTGCCCTCCCTAAGGCAGTAGAGGATGTAGGCCACAGAAACCAGTATATCCTCAGGGGTAAAGCCGGCAACCACAACGGATACCTTGTGCCTTTCCGGAAACTCCCTCCACGCATCCGATCCAACCACAGCAGAAACATGGCCAGGTGCTATAAAGGCATCAAGGCCCGTGTCCAGAAGGGCCCTCATGGCAGCGGTGGTAAGCCTGTGTGCGCTTATGAAGTAGAGGTTGTCCGGAAGCCCCATCTCAAAGAGCGCAGCAACGGGAGCAGCAGTCGTCTCAAACCCTATGGATAAAAAAACCACCTTTTTGTCGGGATTTCTTATACACACATCCAAAACCTGGTGAGAAGAGGTTACGAAGGCCACATTCCCGCCAGCGTCCCTCAGGGTTCCCCTAGATGTGGGAACCCTGAGCATATCTCCGTAGGTAACCACAAGCACATCCTTTCTCCTTGAAAGCTCTATGGCGTTTACTATCAGCTCCTGAGGCGTGACGCACACGGGACAACCAGGACCAGGGATAAGCCTTATGTTCTTGGGAAGCAGGGAGCGAAGCCCCCACCTGCATATGGTATGCTCGTGAGAGCCACACACATTGAGTATTTTTACTTCCCTTTCGGGATTGAGCCTCCTTATTAGCCCGATGATGCTCTGGGTATCAGCATATTCTTGGAAGCGGATCTTCCTCAAGATATTCAAGGAGCCTCTCCCCTCCAAGCGTGGTCTTGAGCCTTACCCCTATGAACTGGTTGGTTATTTTTCCGATTACTGTGGCATTTTCTCCCAAAGGATGCGACTTCAGAATCTTCAAAACGCACTCAGCATCCTCTTCAGAAACCACCATAACTGCCCTCCCCTCGCAGGCAAGGTAAAGAGGATCAAACCCGAACATGTCGCAGAGAAACGCCACATCCTCGTCAACAGGAATACTCTCCTCATAAAGCCTCACTCCGAGGCCCGTTGCCCTTGAAAGCTCCACAAGAACCGTTGCCAAACCTCCCCTCGTTGCATCCCTCATCCAGCGAAGCCCCTTTACCCCGC
>JALVZS010000134.1 GCA_027022065.1 bacterium | reverse complement strand
CCACCACCTTTTCGTGAAACTCTTTTAAATCCAAAAGCGTGTGGGCATTTTCGCGAAATAGAGATAAAAACTCCCTAGAAGTCTGTTTGCCACAAAATTCTACAAACTCCCTTTCAAGCTCGCTTAAGGAAGCAGTTGTGAGGCACAATCTGTTGCAATGTTTTAAGAAATCCTCCGAAAATACACACCTAGAGGCCCCGTAGTGGGAAGGATCAAACTCTTGTGCCATCTCCTCAAGACTAATGCACTTATTGATGTGGGAGCTTCTTCCCAAGAGGAACAGAAAAAGGGCAATGCTTCTTGAAAGATAGCCGGCATCTCTTAAATCCCTTATGGAGATTGGTTTTTCCCTCTTGCTGAGAGGCCTTCCTGATCTGTCCACGATTAGAGGAAAGTGGACAAAAACAGGAGGAGAAAAGCCCATGGCCTCCATGAGCAGTATCTGGAAGGGAGCGTTGGGCAGGTGATCCTCTCCTCTAAAGACATGGGTTATTCCCATCTCCCCATCGTCCACAGAGCTTGTGAAGATATACAGAAAGCTTCCATCACTTCTTCTCACTACAAAGTCATAAAGATCACCTGTGCGAAAAACCACCTTCCCCTTAACCAGATCGTCCACCACCACTGCTCCGTCCTTCGGCACCTTGAACCTCCAGCAGTGGGGCACACCAGCCTCAAGCTTCTTCTTTCTCTCCTCATGGCTCAACCGCCTACATTTTCCAGAGTAGCGAGGAGGCCTTCCAGAAGCCAGTGCAAGTCTTCTTTCCCTCTCAAGCTCCTCTGGTGTGCAGAAACACGGATAGAGCAGATCCTTTTCAACTAGCAGATTGAAGTACCTTTCGTATAACTGGAATCTTTCAGACTGCCTGAACTTCCTATCCCAGGATATGCCTAGCCAACTAAGATCTTCCTCTATAGCTCGCTCAAACTCCCTTTTCGCATCCTTACCTGTGTCGTCTATGCGTAGGATGAACTCTCCGCCATGCTTTAAGGCCGCAAGGTAATTGAAAAGGGCTATGCGAACGTTTCCCACATGTAAAAAGCCTGTGGGGCTGGGGGCAAAGCGTAATCTCATGAGATACCCAAAACATCCCACATACTGTAAAGGCCAGGGGCCTTATCCTTAACCCACTTGGCAGCCCTTACTGCACCCCTCGCAAAGGTTTCCCTGCTGTGGGCCTTGTGGACGAGCTCTACTCTCTCGCCAAGTCCTCCGAATATAACCGTGTGCTCTCCCACCACATCCCCTGCCCTAACGGCAAGGACTCCTATCTCTGGCCTTTTTCTTTCTCCTACAATACCCTGCCTTCCCGTGACCATGCACTCCTTAAGATCCCTGTTGAGCGCCTCCGCTATCTTCTCCGCTAGCCTCAAGGCAGTGCCTGATGGAGCATCCTTTTTGAATCTGTGGTGCACTTCAACGATCTCAACATCGTAGTCCTCTCCAAGGACCTTGGCCACCTCGTAAACCAGCTTGAACAGAAGATTAACCCCCACGCTCATGTTGGGAGAAAAAACTATGGGAATGGTTCCTGAAGCATCTTCAATAACCCTTCTTTGCTCCTCTAAAAGGCCCGTTGTGCCTATGACCATGGCAACCTTTTGTGAAAGACAGGCTTTAACGGCCTCCACAGTGGCTTCAGGCTGGGTGAAGTCTATGAGAACATCCGCTCCTTTCAGGGCCTTCTCTATATCGTCGGTAACCTCAACGCCTGCAACCTTTTCGCCCACCAGAGGATGGCCTTTTACCTCAACAGCGTAAAGCACTTCCACCTCTTCGTCTGCTTCACAAACAGAGAGAATAGTGCTTCCCATCCTGCCCCCTGCTCCCGTAACGACCACCCTTACCATGATACCTCCCTAGATAAGGCCGTAGCTTTTTAGAGTTTCTTCAAGCTTTTTTCTGTTGGCCTCACTCATCCTGCAGAGGGGTAGTCTTATCTCTTCCCTTATCTTGCCCATCATAGCCAGCGCCGTCTTAACAGGTATAGGGTTGGTCTCCAAGAACATGGCCCTGCAGGCAGGCTGTAGCTCGTAGTGTAGTTTTTTTGCCTCCTCGTGCCTTCCCTCCAAAGCAGCATCAACAAGCTGGGCCATCTTAGAGGGAAGGATGTTGGAAACCACAGAAATAACGCCCTTCGCACCAACGCATATAAGGGGATACACGATGAAATCATCTCCCGAAAGGACGCTAAAATCTTCTTTGTCAACCTTCTCCAGTATCTCTGTAGTTCTTCTCACAGAACCTGTTGCCTCCTTTATCCCCACCACATTGGGATTGTCCCTGACTATCCTCGCCACAGTTTCAGGCAGGATGTCCACTCCCGTCCTTGAGGGAACGTTGTAGATAACAATTGGAAACTTGGTCTCCTTGGCAAGGTAGCTGTAGTGCTGATAGAGGCCCTCCTGAGTAGGCTTGTTGTAGTAGGGAGTTATAACCAGAGCACCGCCTGCTCCCACCTCCTTCGCATAGGTTATCAGCTCTAGAGCCTCTCTTGTGCTGTTGGAGCCCGCACCTGCAAGGACAGGCACCCTTCCTTTAACCTGCTCTACCGCTATCTTTACTACCTTCTTGT
>JALVZS010000133.1:315-8535 GCA_027022065.1 bacterium | reverse complement strand
CCATATACCCACCCTATTCTACCATCGGGAAGCTCTATCTGATACCACCTGCCCTGCTTGCCTATGGCCTTTACACTGGTGCCTCTAACAAGCGAGGTTATTATGGGATAGTTTGTTCCGGGACCTTTCCTTATGTTTACCCTGCTTCCCGCTATGGTGATGTATCGGGCTTCTTCAAAGGCCACATACCTTGCTTGGGAGCTACTTTTGTATCCGTGGTATCCCGCTCCCCCTCCGTATCTATAATAGCTTTCGGGGACCATCCTAGCTATTTCCTGAACAGCTCTATCAAGCACTACGGCTATGGCCTTTTCCATGGGTGTGTTTTTGTAGCCTCCAAGCCCTGCCCCCAGTGCTACACTTCCGATTATGGTTCCTCCAAGTCCTCCCAGCTTCCAACTGGATGCCTTCCCCTCAACCCTGGTGGCATTGATTATCCTGCCGGTTCTGACATCAGCAAGCCTTATATCTGCTGCTATATAAGCTTCCTTTTTGGCACCTCCCACGGCTCCTATAAGAGGCACTCTAAAGGGTGCAACAACTCCACCTCCACCTATGCCCGAGGCGTTAGGTTCAAAGGCGGTAATGGCTCCTATAACCAGTATGTCTGCTCCTTCCATTAGTCCTATCTTCGGAGCTTTACCTGCCTCAACGTATCCAGACTGGCCTAGGTTCAGCTCTTTCTTTAGCTCCTCAAGCCCTTCGCCTCTTTCTAGGACGATGAACCTTCCCGATTTGAAAAGGGCTGTTGCCAACATGTCTGAAAGTCCACTTCCTATCTCTCCGTTACACTTGGCGGCCTTACACTTGAAGCTTGCCACCGCTATCCTTGCCTTTGGCCCTTGATAGGTGGCAACCTGTTGTACAGTGGGGCCTGAGCTGTGCACCGTGGTTTCTATCTCTGTGCATCCTGAGACGAGCATCAGGGAAAGTACCACTGCAAAAAGACTCCAAAGCTTTTTCATATCTGCCTCCCTAAGGTTTTCTTATTTCTCTGGCGAGAAGAGGGTTGAACATGGCGGCTGTGCAGGTCATAACCACATCTGCTCCTGCCTCCCTTATCATGAAAAAACTTTCTCTATCAGTTACTCCCCCGCTGGTAAATATAAGAAATTCGGCTTTTAGCTCCTTCTTGAGCTGGGAGAGCTGTCTTGTGAACTCCAAGGCACACCTTCTCAATGCCCAGCCGCACACACCGCTTTTCTCCCTGTCCTTTCCAAGGGCAGGGCTTCCGTCTTCCCTTACCACCCTCGCCTGTAGAGAGTTTACTCCAGCTATCCCTTCAACATAAAAAACGCAGGCTTTTACAAACTCCTCCAACTTCTTGCCCAAAAGCAGACCTATCTTAACAAGCAGGGGGATCCCTTTAACCTCCCTTCTTACCTCCTGCAGTATCTCTCTTGAGAGGTCAGGATCCGTATAAATGGAGCCTTCACCATTTCCCACATTGGGGCAGGACAGATTCAACTCTACAGCCTGGACCCCCGCTTCTTTTAGCATGGCGGCACACCTTGCAAAGTCCCTTTTCAGCTCCCAGGAGGTTCCCGTGTACGTGCCCACGCAGGATCCTATAAGCAGTGTCCCCTTTGGCAGCTCGCTTTTAAGTCTATCTATGTCCTCCTGCCACCACCTCGGATCCATGGAAGGCATGCCGAAAGAATTGGTGATGGTAATTTTTTTTGGGTCTTCTGGGGTGTAGTTACTTGGTGCAAGTATCGTATCTGGAGGGTTGTACGGATCTATCATGAAAGTCTTAACAAAGAGACAGTTAGGCCAGGGATGGCACGGGTGTTTTTTGCTTCTCACCGTTTTATATACAACTACAGGATAACCCAGCCTTGCATAGCATAGCACCCACCTTCCGTTTAATAACAGCCCTGCAGGAACTCCTAGAGGAAATGCAACCTCCACATCAAAGAGCTTTACAGGTTCTTCCCTCAGCTTTTCTGGGAAGGGGCCTTCAAGGAATGGACCGTTTTCAAAGTTGAATAGATAATCTCTTGAAATGTCATAAGTAGGCTTGAGCTTTCCCATGGCTTGTTATTTAAACACAAATTGGAATGCATGTTAATCCCCTTGATATAATTTTTCCAAAAAGGTGTGTTGTGTGCGGCGAAAAGGGGTATTATCTGTGTTCTTCTTGCTACAGTGCCATAGACTGCTTTGAGGGACTCTGCCTTAAGTGCGGAAGCTTCCTTAAGTCTGGTTTTTTTCACGGATGTGGCTTGTGCATAGCTGAGGAGTTTCCCTTTAACGGTGTGGTAGCCATGTACCCTTACGATTCTGTAAAGCGAATACTTTACTCCTTTAAATATACAGCTTCCGTTGCTGCTCACAGGGCTATGGAGCTGCTCGTGGAAAAGGCCCTTGGAAGGATGGATGTGTTTGCCGATATTTTCAAAGGTTGTGATGTAATCGTGCCTGTCCCCATGCATTGGAGAAAGCGCTTAGTTAGAGAGTTCAACCACGCAGAAGTTTTTTCAAAACTTATCTCTGAGGCTACTGGCATTCCCACGGCTAATCTTTTGAAGAGGGTGAAAAACGTCAAAAGCCAGGTAGGCCTTCCAAGAAGAGAAAGGTTGAGAAATCAAGAAGGCTCTTTTAAAGCTGAAGGGGTAAAAGGCCTTAATGTTGTCCTTGTGGACGATGTTGCCACCACACTTTCCACTTTGAGAGAGGCCTCAAGGGTGCTTAAGGATAGAGGTACTGCCTCTATCTGGTGCGTAGTTTTTGCAAGGGCACAATTAGGAAAAGGGCTGGAAAGTATATAGCCGAAAATGTGAGAATATAGAGAGCCAAATGTGCACCTCTTTTCCAGAATGCATCTCCCATGTGGTATGGAATAAAGCCTTTTAAAGCTAAAGCTAAGGGAATCATGGCAAGGTTTAACAAAGCAACCTTTAGAAGGGTTCTTGAAAGTAATCTTTTAGGGTTCCAGAATGCCTTGAGCTTAAAAAAGAGATAGCTGCACTGAAGGTAAGAGGCAATGGATGTTGCCAGGGCTAGACCTGCGTGCTTTAACGGCTTCATGAGGATTATGTTTAGTATGATGTTTGCTACAAGGGCTCCAAATGCTGCTTTAACGGGGGTTTTCATGTCTTTATGTGCGTGGAATATGCTCGTTATCACCTTGCCGGCGGATATTACGGGAAGTCCCAAGGCATACATGGAAAGGGCGGCGGCGGTTTTAATGGAATCGCTGGTGTGAAAGACCCCTCTTCTGAAAAGCACATCTATTATAGGGGTGGAGAAGGTCACCAATCCTATGGCTGCTGGTATGGTTAGGGATAGGGCAAAGGTTAAGCTGAATCTGGCGTTTTCAATGACTTCATCTTCCCTTCCATCTGCCACATATCTGGAGGCGTAGGGCAGAAGCACAGTTCCTATGGCTATCCCGAAGAGTGCCAAAGGTAGTTGAAACAGTCTGGTTGCGTAATAAAGGAAAGAAACGCTACCTTTGGGAAGAAAGGACGCAATAACCGTATCAACAAGTGTGTTTATCTGGTGCACCGCTAGCCCAATGGTGGCGGGTGCCATAAGTTTCAAGGCTTCTAAAACTGGAGGGGAGAAGGGTCTTGTTAGGGGGTTGGGGATTACATCTAGTTTGAAGGCACCAAGAAAGTGAAAGGCTATCTGCAAGACTCCTCCCACAAATACGCCCCACGCCAGACAAAAGACGGGCTCTCTAAATTTCTGATAGAAAAACAAAATGGCTACTATAAGAGATATGTTGAGCAGGCAGGGAGAGAAGGAGGTATAGAAAAAATCGCCTCTATAGTTTAAAGCAGCTCCAACGAGGATGGCTGTGCCCATGAAAAATATGTAGGGGAATGTTATCTTTGTGAGGCGCACAGTTAGAGAAAATACATGTGGGTTTTTTGAAAAGCCTGGTGCTACAAGCTTTACCAGTAAAGGAGTAAACAATTCAGCGGCTAAAAGTAGTAAAGTTAGCACTATGAGCAGCGATGATGTGGCGCTGTTTAATACATCTTTTATACTTCCCTTTTTCCTTTCTTCCTCTGCAAATATGGGCATGAAAGATGAAGATAAGGCTCCTTCACCCAAGAGCCTTCTGAATAGGTTTGGTATTCTGAATGCCACAAAGAACGCATCGGTAACAACGGACGCACCAAAATAGCGGGCTATAAGTATGTCCCTTACAAAGCCCAAGATGCGAGATACTAGTGTTGCTCCAGAGAAGATCAGCGTGTTTTTTGTAATCTCTTTTCTTCCCATACTTCAAAGAACCTTGGCCCTGCCCATATGCAGAACAGGGCTAGGAATATACCCGCAATGACATCTATTACATAGTGATACCTGTGGTAAACGGTGGATATCACAAGGCCTGTAACTAGGGGGAGAACGATTTTGTATCCCACATTATACTTTTTGGATATGTACAGACACACTAGAGAAACTGCCGTGTGGCCGCTGGGGAAGCAGTCGTGTGGCGTGGGTTCCAGTATGTTTATCAGGTACTTAAGTATAGGTGTCAAAAGAATGCCCTTCAGAGGCTTTGTGAACATCTCAGTCATGGTGAACCTTGGACCTATTGCGGGCACAATGAAGTATCCTATGTAGGATAGGTAAAAGCTCATAAGCACCATGGTGGTGCCTATTCTGAACTTTCTAATATCCTTTCTATAAAGGGCGATGCCGATGCCCACTGGTATAAAGTAGTAGCTCACATAAGCAAGCTGTAAAAGCTCGGTTAATACGGGATGATAGATCTTCTCTATCAGTAACTCAGGGTAGTGTCCAAAGAACAGCCACTTATCTATATGCATAAGCAGAAGATCACAGTTTACTGGATTAACCCCCTCAATCACCCCTTTAAGATCCATGAAGAAAACGGGAACAAGTCCGCCCACATACCAGTTCCTAAAGTGAAACCAAAAACCTGTGTCTTTGGCTTTGTTTGCTGTCACTAACACAAGGAGCACAGTAGATAGGGTTACGGAAAGCTTTAAAAACCAAAAGGATATCCTTTGGTGGCACAGAAGAATTGAAGTGCTCATAAAAAGGCCAAAAAGCAGCGTCACAAGCTCTTCTGGACGGAGTTTCTTAAGCATGCCATTTACAGTAACTAAGAAGCTTGTTGCCTTCAATACTCTTTGACCTTATCTTTAATCCAAGACCCATGTATTGGAGGTGTAGAGCATGCAGTATCAGGTCCCTCACATCAGCATATTTGATCTATTCTGGCTTTTCCTCATAATCCTCTCCTTCATGCCTTTGATGCGCCAAAGGATGCTGGAAGCTGCCCGCTTGAGGGTTATGAGGAGACTGGAGAAGAAGCACGGTTCAAGGGTTATAACCATGATCCACAGGCAGGAATCCAGGAGTTTGTTGGGCATTCCTTTTATGAAGTTCATTGATATGGAGGATTCAGAAAGCGTGCTTAGGGCGATAAGGATGACGCCTCCAGATGTGCCCATAGATTTTATCATCCACACTCCAGGGGGGCTTGTGCTTGCAGCCAAACAGATAGCTTACGCCTTGATGAAGCACCCGGCTAAGGTCACGGTATTTGTGCCTCACTTTGCCATGTCGGGCGGGACCCTCATCTCTTTGGCGGCGGATGAGATCGTTATGGATGAAAATGCCGTTCTGGGACCTGTGGATCCTCAGCTTGGTCAGATGCCTGCTGCAAGCATTATGTCCGTTTTGGAGAAAAAGCCTGTGGAAAAGATAGATGACAATACCCTTATAATGGCAGATATGGCCGCAAAGGCCCTTGCCCAGATGAAAGAGACGGTTAAGGAGATACTGCTTCACAAGGGATGGGATGAGAAGAAGGCCGAGGAGGTGGCGGAGATCCTCTCTCAGGGCAGGTGGACCCACGATTATCCTTTAATGAAGAAGGACCTTGAGGCTCTGGGTATAAAGGTCAGCACCGATATGCCAGAGGAGGTTTACGAGCTTATGGATCTATATGAGCAGCCCATGAGCATGCGTTCTTCCGTTCAGTATATACCCGTTCCTTACAAGCATTCTAAAGGGGCTTCTTAAAGTTGGCATTATTCTTGCTAACATTGCCACCTGGAGGTGGTGGCTATGCTTGAGAGAATCTACAGCGGCATGGCTCTGGATGTGGCGGAAGCTGCTTTAAGGCTTCTCAGAAAAAGACACGAATACATAGCAGCAAACATAGCCAATGTTGACACCCCGGGCTACAAGGCGAGGAGGTTCCACTTTGAGAAGCAACTGCAACAGGTGGTTTATGGAACGGATGAGTTACCCCTTTATGTAACAAATCCCAGGCATATAAGAAATGTTCCTGCCAGTTTGGAGGATGTTAAGGGAAGTGTGGAAAGGATACTTTGGCCTGTGAGGAACGACGGCAATTCCGTTGATATAGATAGAGAGATGGCGAGGCTTGCTGAAAATCAGGTGCTCTACGACGCCATAGCTCAGGCCTACTCAATGCAGCTTGCCAGGCTGAAGTATGCCATAAGGGGGAGGGAGTAAGTAATGGGCTTCTTTGATATATTTAAGATATCCGCAAGTGGGATGTCCGCTCAGCGTTTGAGGATGAATGTTATATCCTCAAATCTTGCCAACGCTGACACTACAAGAACTCCAGAGGGCGGGCCCTACCGTAGGAAGGATGTGGTTTTTGCGGCCGTTAGGCTTGATAAGCCTTATAAGAGTTTTGGGGATTACATTGAAAGCCTTATATCTCCCAGCTACCAGCCTGAGGGTGTCAAGGTGGTGGAGATTGTGGAGGACAAAAAGCCTTTCAGGAAGGTTTACGATCCCTATCACCCCGATGCTGATAAGGATGGCTACGTAACCTATCCCAATGTGGATGTGGTGGAGGAGATGGTAAACCTTATTTCCGCTTCCCGTTCCTTTGAGGCAAATGTCACCGCTTTTAATTCTGCGAAGGATATGATATTAAGAACTTTAGATATAGCCCGAGTCTAAGGGGGCGTTTCATGAACAACAGGGTGGCTAAAATATACGGCCAGATGGCCCAGCAGGCCACCGATGGTGTAAAAAAGCAGGGGAAGTCCAGCTCTAAATCCTTTGCGGATGTTCTGAAGGAGAGCCTGGCGGAGGTGAACAAGATGCAGCTTGAAGCCGAGGAGGCCTTGAAAGCGCTCTCCACAGGGAAGGAGAAGGATATACAGAAGGTTATGATAACCCTACAGAAGGCTGATGTCTCCCTTAGGATGCTGATGGAGGTTAGAAACAAAGCCCTTGAGGCTTATCAGGAGATAATGCGCATGCAGGTGTAATCTTAAATGGAGCTTCCCCGCTGGCTGAAGGGCATCGTTGAGCCTATTCAGAACCTGCCTAAGTGGCAGAGGTATGTTATTCTGGGTGCAGCTCTAAGTGCCTTTATTGCGCTCATAGCGGTAGCCTTTGTGGGCAACAGGCAGGAGTACGGGGTTCTCTTTTCTAACCTTTCCCCCAAGGATGCCGGAGAAATCGTAAAGGAGCTTCAGGCCAGAAACATACCTTACAAGCTTGAGAAGAACGGCAAGACCATTCTCGTTCCTAAAAACAGGGTGTACGCCTTAAGGCTAGAATTTGCCGCTAAAGGTTTGCCCAGAGGACCAGGTGTGGGGTTTGAGATATTTGACAAGACCAACATAGGAATGACCGAGTTTATGGAGCATGTGAACTATGTGAGGGCCCTTCAGGGTGAGCTTGCAAGGACCATAATGGAGCTCAAGCCCATAGAAGACGCCAGAGTTCTTCTCGTCCTTCCTAAGAAAAGCGTCTTTCTTGAGGAGCAACAGCCCCCCAAGGCTACGGTGGTGGTTAAACTAAAACCTGGATACACTCTAAAGCCAGAACAGGTCAGGGCAATTGTGCATCTTGTGGCAAGTGCCGTTGAGGGATTGAAGCCCCAGAACGTTACCGTGGTTGACACAAACGGTGTTGATCTCACCGAGATGCTCGCCGAGGAGAAGGAGAACCTAGGTAAAGTTGCTCTGGACAGGCTTGAGTACAGGAGGAAGCTGGAGAAGCTCTATGAGAAGAAGATAATGTCCATGTTGAACGAGGCCCTTGGACCAGGCAAAGCGGTGGCCAAGGTCAGTGTGGAGCTGGATTTCAGCAAGATAGAGCGCTACAAGGAGCTTTACGATCCTGAAAATGTTGTGAGAAGCGAGCAGCAGATAATTGAAAAGGCCCAGGGTAAGGTTCCAGGAGCGGGAGGGATTCCTGGCGTTGAGTCTAATTTAGGGCCAGCTCAACAGACACTTT
>JALVZS010000133.1:0-305 GCA_027022065.1 bacterium | reverse complement strand
AAGCAAGACCACGGAAAAGGTTGAAATACCTCCGGGCTTCATAAAAAAGATAACCGCTTCCGTGATTGTTGACGGGTATTATGTTAAAGAAAAGAAAGGCAAAAAGGTGGTTGAGGTTTACAAGCCCCTCTCTCCACAGGAGATAGACGCCATAAAGCGACTGGTGATGGCTGCCATAGGATACGATAGGAGGAGAGGGGACAAGGTTGAGGTTGTCAATATTAGATTCCGCAATGATCTTGCCAAAAAGCAGGCGGAGGAGCTTAAGAAGATGGAGCAAAGGGAGTTTCTCCTTGCCCTTATAA
>JALVZS010000132.1:1498-2605 GCA_027022065.1 bacterium | reverse complement strand
GTACCAGTAGAGAAGGGTATTTCCATAGTCCTTCGCAAAGCTGGACACATTCCTGGAGCTGCCTATGTAGAAGCCAACATCTGGGGACGGAAAGTTGTGTATTCTGGTGATTTTGCCGACTTCAAGCAGCGAGTAGTAGATGCTTGCTATCTTCCTACGGGAGAAAGCTGCGACATACTGATTCTGGAAAGCACCTATGGTAACTCTTTTCACCAGTTTTCCAGAAGTAAAGAAGTGGACAGCTTTATAGAAAGGGTGAAACAGGTAATAAACAGAGGAGGCAGAATCCTTATTCCTGCTTTTGCAGTGGGCAGAGCACAAGAAGTTATCCTTATCTTGCTAACGGCTATGCTGAACAGGTTAATTCCCGAAGTACCCATCTATATAGACGGGTTAGTCAGACAGGTTTGCGACTATCTGGAGAAGGTTGGTATAGACGGCAAAGACAAAGGTGTATGGTTAGGAAACAGGGGCATTCTCTTTTACAGAAAAGGGATAGTACAGCCTGTAGCTGACATTGAACACAGAAAGACAATAGCCCTGAAGGACGTGCCATCAATAATAGTAGCTTCCAGTGGCATGCTAACAGCAGGACCGTCTGCTTTTTATGCTAAGTACGTCCTTAAAGAACCGAAGAATTCGGTTATGATTGTTGGCTATCAAGACGAGGAGAGTGTTGGACGCAGTCTTCTTGAAAGCAAAACGGTAGTAATTGATGGTGAAGAGATACCTGTTAACTGTGAGGTACAATCCTATAAACTTTCCGCTCACGCCCATGGTATGGGTCTTGTACGATTTGCCAAGCTCTGGAATCCACAAACCATAGCTTTGGTACATCCGGGCGGAGAAGAGGCAAGGATAAAGCTGGCAGTAGTTCTCAAAGACATACTGAACAAGACACCAGTTCTGCCCAAAGAAGGAGATGTTGTATACGAAGGAGACAGAGGTGGAGAAGACGTAATAACCAGCATTGTAAAGGTAAAGGCCAAAGACGTTTCAAAGGCTTACCTTTATACAGTTAAAGACAAAGGTGCATATCTGCTCATTCCGTTGGATAAAGAAGCCAAAGATATGGTAAAGTTCAGGAAAGAAGTTACCTTGATACAT
>JALVZS010000132.1:0-1488 GCA_027022065.1 bacterium | reverse complement strand
TCCGGAACGGGAACTGTCTCTTAAGGAAGAGAAAACTGAGGAAATTGTATCAACACAGAAAAAGACAGGAGACCTCGTAGAAATCCCGATGAAGGCTGTTAGAAAAGGAAAAGGCAGGAAGAAGCTGGATCTTACTCGCGTTCCCAAGGGATATCCAACGGAAGGCGGTAAAGTTGACGAAGAAATATACACTGAGCTGCCCCCTGAAGCCCTTGAAGTCTTTAAGATAAAGAAGGGAAGCGAAGTAGACAAATACATAAGAGAACTGAGAGAAGCTCTTAGACTGTTTAACAAAGGCCTGTCGCCAATAGAAATATCAACAAGATTGGGCATTCCCGTAACAACCTTGAGGGAAAGACTTAAAGTTTTAGCAGCAAGAGGAGTAACTTCTCCCGAACAGTTGGACACTGACGATCTGCTGGAAATATTCAAGTACATAACCCCAAGGCTGATCGTAAAGGAAATAGGAGAAAGGGTTAGGAAGCTTGAAGAAATGGGATACAAGCTTTACTGGAACTCTAAAAAGAGGGTTCTTGCCCTTCCCAAAAATGCTGAAATTATGCTTGAAAGGGTAGGCAAGTAATATGGACGATTAAATATGCCCCCTTCATGGAAGGGGGCACTTTTTATACAGTACGCTTACGCTGTTCGTAGATACGGACAGGTTTACGTGAAAGATACGAACAAGTTGGAAAAAGGAGGGGTGTTGTGGATTATAAAATTTTGGGAACGGATCATCAAACGGTCAAAATCAGGCTTTACCCTAACGAATACATCATAGCTGAACCGGGAGCACTGGTATACATGGAGAACGGAATACACATGGAAGCATTTGCTGGAGAAGGTAGACTTTTTTCTAAGGTAACAGGAATGCTTAAAAGGTCTATAGCTGGAGAAAGTGTTTTCCTTGTCAAGTTCATAAACAAGGTAGATATACCAAGAGAGCTTATGATGACTGGTTCTTTTCTATCAAAGATAATACCTATCAAGAAAGATGAATTTCCTGAAGGGATCATTTGTCAGAAAGGAGCATTCATGGCGGGCACGTCCGGAACTGACGTCACCTATACTGTGGTCAAGAAAACCCTGACGGGTCTTTTTGGCGGCGAAGGCTTTGTGCTCCAAAAGGTAAAAACCGATGACACGGCTTTTATATCGGCAAGCGGCACGGTCTACAGCATAGACCTGAATGGAACCATAAAAGTTGAGGCTGGTTGTTTGGTAGCTTTTGATCCAAGCATAGAATTTTCCGTGGAACTGCTTTCCCTGAAAAGTGCTTTGTTTGGCGGTGAAGGACTGTTCTTGGCTACACTGTCTGGAACAGGAAGAGTAATAATTCAAAGTACTTCGGAAAAGAAAACCAGCAACATCATGTACGCTGGCTGTCCTTACAGGGATAAATAAGAGGGGGGAGGGGAGAGGAAGAGAAGGGAAAAGAGTTGTCTATTAGAAGAGAATACTTTCGGGATTAACGTATCCTACGATTTT
>JALVZS010000131.1:659-2605 GCA_027022065.1 bacterium | reverse complement strand
TATGATAAAATATCTGGAGGTGGAGTAATGAACTTTCATGTAAAGGATTTGAATCTTGCTTCTAAAGGAAGAGACAGAATTGAGTGGGCTGCTATGGACATGCCCGTTCTGCGCCTTATAGGGGAGCGTTTTGAAAGGGAAAAGCCTCTTAAGGGCATAAGGATTGCGGCGTGTCTTCACGTTACAACGGAAACGGCCAATTTGGCCATAACCCTGAAAAAGGGCGGCGCAGATGTATATCTCTGCGCCTCCAATCCCCTGTCCACCCAGGATGATGTTGCAGCAAGCCTGGTTAAGGACTTTGGAATCTCCGTTTTTGCTGTAAGGGGAGAGGACAGGGATACCTACTACCAGCACATATGGGAGTGCATTAAGAGGCATCCTCATATAGTTATGGATGATGGAGCGGATCTTACATCAACCCTGCACATGCTCGCAGAGGGCAACTGGGACGCACTGCCAGAGCCTGTGAAGAAAGGGGTAAAGTCGGCCTCTGGTGTGGAGGAGCCGCCCTACAATCAGTGTAGAGGCCCTGTTTCTGACGCCATGATGGGTACTGGATTAGGTTCTTTTGTAGATGAGCTTGTATCCAATGTGCTGGGGGGGACAGAGGAGACCACAACGGGTGTCATAAGGCTAAGAAGCCTTGAGAGGGAGGGAAGACTAAGATACCCTGTAATAGCGGTGAATGATGCCTATACGAAGCACCTTTTTGACAACAGATACGGAACGGGGCAAAGCACCATAGATGGTATACTAAGAGCTACCAATAGACTGCTTGCAGGCTCCTACTTTGTGGTCTGCGGTTATGGTTGGTGTGGTAAAGGAGTTGCAATGAGGGCCAGGGGGTTAGGAGCCAAGGTTATAGTATGTGAGGTAGATCCCATAAAGGCGCTTGAAGCTGTGATGGATGGGTTTGAGGTAATGCCCATAGCCAAGGCTGCAAAGATAGGAGACTTTTTCGTCACAGTTACAGGAGATATATCTGTGCTAAGAAAGGAGCACTTTGAGGTTATGAAGGATGGAGCGATAATGGCAAACTCTGGCCACTTTGATGTGGAAATTGATAAAAAAGCCCTTGAGGAGATGGCAGAATCCGTAAGGGAAGTTAGGGAGAATGTTAAAGAGTACAGGATGCCCGATGGTAGAAGACTATACCTTTTGGGGGATGGAAGGCTGGTGAATCTGGTGGCTGCCGAGGGACACCCCTCTGCTGTGATGGATATGAGCTTTGCCAATCAGGCTCTTTCTGCATGGTTTTTGGCCAAAAGGGGAAGGGAGCTTGAAAGAAAAGTTTACCCCGTTCCAGAGGAGATAGACAGGGATGTTGCAAAGCTAAAGCTGAAAAGCCTTGGTGTTGAGATAGACGAGCTTACGGAGGAGCAGAAGAGGTATCTTTCCTCTTGGGAGATGGGAACGTAAGGCCATGGTGGGAGTTGTTGGGGCAGGCTCCTGGGGAACAACTGTGGCCAATCTTATTGCGAAAAAGGGATTCTCTGTGCTTCTCTGGTGCAGGGAAGAGGAAGTGGCGGAGAGCATAAATACCGTAAGGGAAAATTTCTTATTTTTACCTGGCTTTAAGCTTTCAGAAAATATTAAAGCAACTACCTGTCTTGAAGAGTTGTCTCAATGCAAGGTCTTGGTAAATGCCGTTCCTGTTCAGTTTATAAGGGATGTTTGGCATGGCTTTAGTGTTTCTTGCGAGTATGTGGTCAATCTTTCAAAGGGGATAGAGGTGAGAACGGGAGAGAGGGTTTCTGAAATCTTTAGAGACATGGGATACGGTAGATATGTGGTGCTATCTGGCCCATCCTTTGCACAGGAGGTAGCCTCTGGAAAGCCCACTGCAGTTACTGCCGCATCCGAAGATGAAAAACTTGCCATAAATGCCAGGGAACTTTTTTCTACTACAAATTTTAGGGTTTACAGCCACACAGATGATGTGG
>JALVZS010000131.1:0-649 GCA_027022065.1 bacterium | reverse complement strand
CTGCTCTTATAAACAGGGGACTTGTGGAGATGGCCCGCTTTGGAATGGCCCACGGTGCGAGAATAGAAACATTTTGGGGGCTTGCGGGCATGGGGGATCTTGTTCTTACATGCACTGGGGACTTAAGCAGAAACAGAAGATTAGGCTTGGCAATAGGAAGGGGCAGATCCTTAAAAGAGGTGCTTTCTTCAACAAAGGAGGTTGTTGAAGGAGTAGAGACCGTTAAGGCCGTTGTGGATATTGCAAAGAGAAGAGGGATAGATATGCCTATATCTTTTGAAGTTTACAGGGTGCTCTTTGAGGGAAAGGATCCTCTAGAAAGCGTAAAGGAGCTTATGGGGAGAGAGCCCAAGTTTGAGTTCCAGTAGGATGAAGAACATTGCAAACATCATAACCCTTTTTAGGGTGTGCTCCGTGGTGCCCATTGTTGTTTTTATGGAGATAGGTGGTGCTTTGCGCTATGTGGCTGGAATTTTGTTCCTTGCGGCTTCTTTTAGCGATCTTCTGGATGGGTACCTTGCAAGGGCGAGGGGTGAGGTTACAGAACTCGGGAAGCTAGCGGATCCCATAGCGGATAAGATGCTTCTCCTGGCGGGTCTAATTCCTCTGGTTGAAACAGGAGATGTGCCTGGATGGCTTGTTGGTGTCT
>JALVZS010000130.1 GCA_027022065.1 bacterium | reverse complement strand
GATATGGCCGTTATGAACGATCCCTTTGAGGGAGGAACTCACCTTCCCGATGTGACGCTGGTTGCTCCCGTTTACATTGACGGTGAGCTTCTCTTCTATGTGGCCAACAGGGCCCACCACGCCGATGTGGGTGGAGCCGCTCCCGGTTCTATGCCCCTTTCCAGCGACATATACCAGGAGGGCATAATTATTCCTCCTGTGAAGCTGATGGAGAGGGGAGTGCTCAGGGAGGATATTTTGAAGCTCATACTTTCAAACGTGAGGACTCCCGAGGAGAGAAAAGGGGACCTTGAGGCTCAGATAGCGGCAAACAGAAGGGGCATCGTGAGAATAGAGGAAACGGTGAAAAAGTACGGAAAGGACACGGTGCTTGCCTGCGTTGAGGAGGTGATGAACTACTCGGAAAGGATGGCTAGGGCCTTTATAAAGGGAATACCCGATGGGGATTACTCTTTTGAGGATTACTTGGAAGATGTGGACGGTTCTCTGGTGCTCGTTAGGGTGAGGATCTCCGTTAGGGATGATGAGATGGTGGTGGACTTTTCGGAAAGTGCACCCCAGAGGAAGAGCTTTATAAATGCCGTAAGAAGCATAACCCTTTCCTGCGTGCTTTATACCTTGAGGTGCCTTCTTCCTGAAGATGTGCCCACCAATCAGGGGCTCATGAGGCCCGTTAAGGTGATGACTAAAAAGGGCACGGTGGTGGATGCTGAAAGGCCTGCTGCCCTTGCCGCAGGTAATGTGGAGACCTCTCAGAGGATAGTGGATGTCATATTCGGTGCCCTTTCAAAGGCTCTTCCCGATAAGATCCCTGCCGCAAGCCAAGGCACCATGAACAACCTCCTTATAGGAAACAGCAGCGTTCCCTTTGTCTACTACGAAACCATAGGGGGAGGCTCGGGAGCCTGTCCCGATGCGGACGGTGAAAGTGCAATACACACCCACATGACAAACACCATGAACACGCCCATTGAGGCGTTAGAGTTCTCCTACCCCCTCATGGTTACGAGCTACAGGGTGAGGAAAAACTCATGCGGCAGGGGAAAGTTTAAGGGGGGAGAGGGGATAGTGAGAAGCGTAAGGCTTTTGACTGACGCCACCGTAACCATAATATCCCAGAGGAGGATCACGGCTCCTTACGGGCTTTCGGGGGGTGAGCCCGGAAGGCCGGGAGTGAACAAGATTAGGGTGGGAGGCGAAGAGAAGATAGTTGGGGCTTTCTTTTCAGAGCACCTTCCTGCAGGATCTGAGGTCATAATAGAAACTCCGGGGGGCGGTGGCTACGGTTCACATGAGAAATGAACTTCTCATAGCCTTTCTCGGCTACATCCTTGTAAGTACCTGTATCCTTGTGGATCTCAAAATAAAGGCTCAGTTGTGGAAGGAGATACTGTGGGCATCCTTTCTCTCCTGTGTTCAACTTATGGGTGTGGCATTTCTGATCCTTGTGCTGGTAAAAGCCGGGGTTAAAGTTCTCAATCTGGCCCTGGTTCCCCTATTTTTCCTAAACGGTGCGAGAATTGCGAGAAACAGGATAAAGGGAAAAAGGTATAGAAAGATGGGGAGCCTCTTTATCATCTTCTTATCCATGCTCTCTGTTTCCTCCTTTATACTCTTCCTCTACTGGCTCTTTGGAATACTTACCCTGAAGGCCAACAGCATAATACCCCTTTCAGGCATAATTGCCGCAGCAGGGATGAGGAGTCTTTCCCTTGCGTTTAACCAGTACGCTATGCTTCTCAGGGATCAGGAGGAGATCATATTGGGCATGTTTGCCTTGGGGGCTACTGAAACCACGGTTTCGCTTTACCTGCTTAGGGATGTGGTTAGGGGCGTGGCTACTCCCATGATAGACACCCTTAAGGCCTCCGGGGTTGTTCACATACCCGGAGTGATGGTGGGTTTGCTCGTTGCAGGAATCCTTCCCATCAAAGCCGCAGCCATTCAGTTTGTAATACTTGTGAGCGTGATACTTGTATTCATAACCATTCCTACGCTTACGCTTCTTCTGTTTATAAAGTTCTACGGCTTTTATCTCAGTATGTAGGGGGCTAACTTGAAGAGGATAACGCTCAGCCACGGAAGTGGCGGAAGGCTCACATGGGAGCTTATAGAGGATGTTTTTGCCCGCCACTTTGAGCTTTCCGACCTTGAGGATGCTGCTTGCGTTGAGGTTCCATCTCCTCTAGCCGTGACTACAGATTCCTTTGTGGTTAAACCCATATTCTTCCCGGCGGGAGATATAGGGAAGCTTGCAGTGTGCGGAACCTTAAACGATCTGGCGGTTTCCTGCGCGGAGCCTGTTGCGCTGACCTGTGGTTTTATCCTTGAGGATGGCCTTTCCTTTGAAGATCTTGAGAGGGTAGTCTCTTCAATGGCCCGCGAGGCCAAAAGTGCCGGGGTTAGGATCGTGGCGGGTGACACCAAGGTGGTTGAGGGAAGGGGAGGTTTAATAATAAACACCACGGGAATAGGCAGACTGATCAGGAAGCTGAGTGCGAAGGATGTGAGGCCCAACGATGTGGTTATTGTCACGGGAAGTGTGGGGAAACATGGCATGAGCGTTTTTCTGGCAAGAGAGAGCGTGGACGTGGAGGCGGAGGTGGAAACCGA
>JALVZS010000129.1 GCA_027022065.1 bacterium | reverse complement strand
GGCCTCTGTAAGCCTCAGGCTGCCTATCAATTGGTGAAGGCCATCAAGGAGGAGACCGGGCTTCCTGTGCACTTCCACACCCACGATACCGCAGGAACGGGAATTGCCACCTACCTCGCGGCGGCAGAGGCGGGATGCGACATAGTGGATGTGGCAGTTTCCAGCATGGCGGGTATCACATCTCAACCCCCTATGGAGGCACTGATAGCCGCCATGGAGAACAGCGATAGAAGACCCTCCTTAAAACTTGAAAACATACTCCCCATAGCCAACTACTGGGAGAGGGTGAGGGAGTTCTACGCTCCTTTTGAGAGCGAACTTAAGAGCTCCACGGGAGAGGTCTACTTCCACGAGATCCCAGGGGGTCAGTACAGCAACCTGAAGCCCAGAGCCATTCAACTGGGGCTGGGGGACAGGTGGGAGGAGCTTAAGCAGATGTACGCTAGGGTGAACAGGCTTTTAGGCAACATCATAAAGGTGACGCCTTCCTCCAAAGTGGTTGCCGATCTTGCCATATTTATGCTCAAGAACAACCTCACCGAGGAGGATCTGTTCAAAAAGGAGCATGAGTTAACCTTTCCTCAATCCGTTGTGGAGTTCTTCAAGGGCATGATTGGTAGGCCTCCCTGTGGCTTCAACGAGGAGCTGCAGAAGATAGTGCTAAAAGGGGAAAAACCCATAGACTGCAGACCTGGAGAGCTTCTTCCCCCTGCCGATTTTGATGCCAAAAAGCTTGAGCTTAGGGAGCTTCTGGGAAGGGAGCCTACCATGAGGGAGGTGCTTTCCGCCATTCTGTATCCTGGTGTGTATGAAGAGCTGGTTAAGCATCAGAAGGAGTACTCTGATACATCCGTTATGAAGACGCCACTTTTCTTCTACGGTCTGGAGCTAGGGCAGGAGGACTTTGTGGACATTGAGGAAGGTAAAACCCTTGTAATAAAACTTTCCGCCATAGGGGAGCTGCTGAAGGACGGCACGAGGATCGTCTACTTTGAGCTAAACGGCCAGCCCAGGGAGGTGAGGGTAAGGGATCTTTCTGCTCAAGTGGAGGAAGAGGGGAGGATTAAGGCAGAGCCTGGCAATCCCCATCACATAGGAGCTCCCATGCCTGGAAAGGTTGTGAGGGTAAAGGTCAAGCAGGGGGATGAGGTTAAAAAGGGGCAGCAGCTTATTGTGCTGGAGGCTATGAAGATAGAGACACCCGTTGTTGCCTCAGAGGACGGTAAGGTTAAAGAGGTGCTGGTGGGTGTGGGGGATCATGTAGAGCAGGGGGATCTTCTGGTGGTTTTGGAGTAGCCCGCCTTAGTGAAATTTGACAATTCCTGTTTTTTGTTCTAAATAGACCAAGCCTTCTTTTTATCAGCTTCTTTAGGGAGGATTTTGAATGCTGTATAAATCCTTATCCTCTTTTCCCGTTTTTGAGGTGGAGAGGGACTACGATAAATGTATAGTGTGTGGATGCTGCGTTCAGCAGTGCACCTTTGATGCTACCTACTACCTGCCCTATGCGAAGAAGGTGATTACAGACGAGCACAAGTGTGTGGGATGCAAAAGATGCGAGGCCATGTGTCCTACCGGTGCCATAAAGGTGAGGGCAGTTACCAACGAGTTTAAGCACAACGCCTATTGGGACGCCAGAACCATCAGGGACATATACAAGCAGGCGGATCAGGGAGGAGTTATACTAACAGGCGGTGGCAACGACAGAAGGTTCAGGGTCTACTGGGATCACCTTTTGATAGATGCCTGTCAGGTGACCAACCCATCCATTGATCCTCTGCGCGAACCCATGGAGCTTAGGACCTTCCTTGGAAGAAAACCCGATGCCCTGGAGGTGGAGTACAACGAAAAGGGAGAGCCGGAGCTTAAGACCAAGATAGCTCCCAACCTTGTTGCCGAGATTCCCGTGATCTTTGCTCCCATGTCCTATGGTGCCCTCAATCTTAACATGCACAAGGCTATGGCCGCTGCTGCTGACGCCATGGGTACCTACTGGAACACGGGAGAGGGTTCCCTGCATAGGGATCTATATAAGTACGGGCACTGCACCATTGTTCAGGTGGCCTCTGGACGCTTTGGGGTGAGCGCCGAATACCTAAAGGTGGCGGCTGCTGCGGAGATAAAGATAGGACAGGGTGCTAAGCCCGGTATAGGCGGCCATCTGCCCGGTGAGAAGGTGGATGAGGAGATATCAAAGACGAGGATGATCCCTGTTGGAACAGATGCCCTTTCTCCTGCTCCTCACCACGACATCTACTCCATAGAGGATCTTCGCCAGCTCATATACGCGATAAAGGAGGCCACAAACTACGAGAAGCCCGTAAGTGTGAAGATAGCTGCTGTGCACAATGTTGCAGCTATTGCCAGTGGAATAGCAAGGGCAGGTGCTGATATTATTGTTCTGGACGGGTTCAGGGGAGGAACGGGAGCCTCTCCTGCCATTGTGAGGGATTATGTGGGCATTCCTGTGGAGATAGCGGTGGCTGTTGTGGATCAGAGGTTGAGGGAGGAGGGCATCAGAAACTGGGTTTCCATAATAGCGGCAGGCGGTATTAGAAACAGCGCCGATGTGATAAAGGCCATAGCCCTCGGAGCAGATGCCGTTTACATCGGAACCTCGGCCCTTCTTGCGGTGGGCTGTACCCTCTGCCATAAATGCTATACGGGAAGATGCGCCTGGGGTATCACCACTAATGATCCCCACATAGCCAAGAGGCTAAATCCAGATATCGCCGCAGAAAGACTCATAAACCTTCTAAAAGGCTGGGCCCATGAGATGAAGGAGATGCTGGGACTCATGGGTATAAACGCCATAGAGTCCTTGAAGGGCAATAGATTGAGGCTTAGGGCCATTGGCCTTACCAAGGAGGAGATGGATATACTGGGAGTTCTGCCAGCGGGGGAAGGGATATGAATGCTCGTATAAAAAGGGTCTATCCCATAGAGGAAAACTGCATGGGTTGCCGTTTATGCGAGGTGGCCTGTGCCATAGAGCACTCCGAGTTCAAGGATCCTCTGATGGCATTTTTCAACGGAAGGCCTCAGTCCTTCACCACCGTTGAGGTAAATGGGGCCACAACCTTTTCTCTAAACTGCCGCCACTGCGATGAGCCTTACTGTGTGGAGGCCTGCATTACAGGGGCCATGCACAAGGAGCCTGACGGAAGGGTCATCGTTTACGAGGATATATGCGTGGGATGTTTCATGTGTGTGGTTTCCTGCCCCTGGGGGGCGGTTAACCCCAAGGAAGGGGCCAAAAAGGCTGCAAAGTGTGATTTGTGCCCTGATAGGGAACTGCCCGCCTGCGTTCAGGCGTGTCCCAACAGGGCATTGGTTTTTGATACAACGGAGGGGTTGATATTTGAGCTACCTGAGGAAGAAGAGGAACCATTTGTTGAAGGTTAAGGAGGGATAGGTGGCTGAGTATCTCATAGTGGGAAATTCCGTTGCCGCTGTTTCGGCCATACAGGCCATAAGGGAAAGGGATAAGGAGGGGAAAATAACGGTAATATCCCCTGAGCCCTACACCGCATACTGCCGTCCCCTCATTACCTATGTGCTTGCAGGGGATGTGGAGGAGTGGAGACTTCCTTACAAAAGGGAGTCGTTCTATCAGCAGAACAGGGTTGAGGTTCTCTACCAGGTAAGGCTTGAGGGGGTGGATGTAAAGGAGAGAAAGGCGTACCTTTCAGATGGCAGTAAGATTCCCTTTGAGAAGCTGCTTCTGGCGGTAGGCGGGGTGCCTTTTATTCCTCCCATAGAGAATGTCCAGAGTCCCTACGTCTTCACTTTCACCACCATAGCGGACATGAAGGCCATTGAGAGCTGCCTGCCCGAGGTCAGGAAAGTAGTGGTGATAGGTGCGGGAATGATAGGGATGAAGGCGGCGGAGGCCCTGAAAAAGAGGGGAAAGGATGTGGTTATAGTGGAGCTTCTTGACCGCATTCTCCCCATGGTGCTGGATTCTCAGGGTAGCAGGCTGGCAGAAAGGGCCTTGGATAAGGCTGGGGTCTCCTATGTGCTGGGAGATTCTGTTGTGGGAATTGGGAGGGATGCATCGGGCAGGGTGAGGCAGGTGGAGCTGAAAAGCGGTGCTAAGATAGAGTGTGATGCAGTGATAGTTGCCGTGGGGGTTAGGCCCAACATCAAGCCTGTTGAGGGAAGCGGGATAGAGGTTAACAAGGGCATAGTAGTGGACGACATGATGGAGACCAATGTTGAGGGCATATACGCTGCGGGAGACTGTGCCGAGTCCTACGATCTCATCCTGGGGCAGAAGAGACCCAATCTGGTGTGGCCTGTGGCCTACAGGCACGGGCTTATAGCAGGCTCCAACATGGCTGGAGGCAGAAGGCGCTTTGTGGGTGCTTTTCCCATAAACTCCATAGGCTTTTTCGGGTTCCAGGTGGTTTCTGCCGGTATGAGCGCTGTTGAAGAGGGGGATGAGGACGCAGCCATTGAGGTGCTAAGGTATGTGGACGAAGAAAAGGGTATCTATAGGAAGGCTGTTATAGGGCACAACAGGCTTTTGGGGTTTGCCATCATAGGGGATATAAGAAGGGCGGGCTTATACACGGGTCTTATATGGAGCAGGATGGATGTTTCTCCCTTTAAGGATGTTCTGGTGGATCAGATAAGTCTTCCGGAGGCTGTTTATCCTATTGAGGGGGCTTTGCCGCCTATGAACTTCTCAAGCAGGAAGGAGATTAGAAGATTCGGATGGGCGGTGTTTCCATACAGCTACAGGAGGCTTTTCACAGGTTACTCTGCTAGGATAGAAGAAATATGTGCCTTTGACGATAAGGGGGTATGCCTTCATGATGGTGTTGACCAGGAGTAGAGAGCTCTCAGGTTGTGGCTTATCAGGTATAATATCAAGAAAGAAGAATCTCATTCCTGGAGAGGTAATAATAAGGTCCATTACCCACATGAGGGAGAGGGGAAACGGACTGGGTGCAGGATATGCGGGATACGGGATATATCCAGACTTTCCCGATGAGTATGCCTTCCACATCATGTACGATGACGAGCTTGCGAGGAAGGAGACTGAAGAATACATAAAGCAGAGGTTCCATGTGATACACTATGAGGAAATCCCCACTAGGAAGGTAAAGGGCATTCAGGATAGCCCTCTTCTTTGGAGATACTTCCTTAGGCCCATAGAGCCCCCTGATGAGAGCGATTTTGTGGAAGAGGACTATGTGATGAAGGCGGTTATGGACATAAACGACAAGATAAGGGGGGCTTATGTCTTTTCCTCTGGCAAGAACATGGGGGCCTTTAAGGGTGTTGGTGAGCCCGATGATATAGGGGAGTTTTACAGGATAGACGAGTATCAGGCCTATCTTTGGGTTGCCCACACCAGGTTTCCCACCAACACCCCTGGATGGTGGGGTGGTGCCCATCCCTTTACACTTCTAGACTGGGCAGTGGTGCACAACGGTGAGATTTCATCCTACGGCACCAACAAGCGTTATCTGGAGATGTTCGGCTACAAGTGCACATTAAGAACGGATACCGAGGTGGTGGCCTATCTTATAGATTTGTTGGTTAGAAGGCATAAACTGCCCTTGAGAATAGCCGCTTATGCTTTGGCAAGCCCCTTCTGGAAGGACATAGACAGGATGCCCGAAAACCAAAGAAGGCTCTTTACTGCTATCCGCATGGTTTACGGATCCGCCCTTTTGAACGGGCCCTTTGCTATTTTGGTTTCCTGGAATGGTGGCTTAATGGGGTTAAACGACAGGATAAAGCTGAGGCCCTTCGTTGCGGCAGTCAAGGATGACAAGGTGTACATGGCCAGCGAGGAGGCTGCCATAAGGGAGATATGCCCTTCTCCAGATAGGGTCTGGGCGCCCAAGGCAGGTGATCCAGTTATAGCGTTATTTGAGGACTTTGACGGGGGAACCCAGTTTAAGGAGCATCAGGTTTAGGGGGAGTGCAAATGGAGCCTTTGGTTATAGATGCCAAGGGAATGCACTACAGAGAACTCAACCAGATTATAAGGGACAAGGTGGCGGAGGGATACCGCCACTTTATTTTGCACAACGTTAACGGCCAAAGGTATATCGGTGCGGGCATAATGGAGGATGTGTTTATAGAGATCCACGGTGTTGCGGGAAACGACTTGGGCGTCTTTATGAAGAGAGGCACCATCATAGTTTACGATGACGCACAGGATGGTGTGGGTAACACTATGGAGGGAACAAAGATTGTGGTGCATGGCATGGCGGGAGATGTGTGCGGCTATGGAATGAGGGGAGGAAAGCTTCATATTCTCAGGGATATAGGCTACAGAACGGGCATCCACATGAAGACTTACAAGGATATGGTCCCTGTGATCATTGTTGGGGGAAAGGCGGGGGACTTTTTCGGTGAGTATATGGCAGGCGGCATCTTAATCCTTCTCAACCTCTGGGACGACGATGACAGGCCCATAGTGGGGAGCTATCTAGGCACGGGTATGCACGGTGGTGTTATGTACATAAGGGGGGAGGTGGACCCTCACAATCTTGGCAAAGAGGTGGGCATTAAGGAGCTGGACGAAAAGGACTTTCTGCTCTTAAAGAAGCTCCTGAAGGAGTACTGCGAAGACTTCAAGGATTACGGGTTATCCGTTGATGAGATAATGAAGTCTCCCTTTACGAAGCTTGTTCCTGTAAGCACCAGGCCTTATGGAAAGATCTACGCCTACTAAGCCTCTGGTGTTCAGATGTCCCAACTGCGGAAAGCAGAACCTCGTTGCTCCTGAAAGGCTGAGGACTGCCAAGGAGAATCCCGTTAAGTGCTGGGTTTGCGGAAAGACCTTCACATACGAAGAGCTGAAAAAGCTGAGTTCCTCGTAGGCTTTCACGTTTCTGTTTCTGGAGGACTTCATAAGGCCTTTGAAAGGGCGCAGGCTTTAGGCTGCACCACCTTCCAGATCTTTACGTCCAATCCCAGAAGCTGGAAGCCCAGATGTATTTCTGATGAGGAGGTGTTGGCGTTCAAAAGGCTTTTAAGGGAGTTTAAAGGTCCGGTGTTTTCCCATCTGCCCTATCTCGCCAATTTTTGTGCTAAAGGAGAGCTTTATAAGCGTTCTGTTAAGATGCTGGTGGAGGAGCTTTCAAGGTGTAAGAGGCTGGGAATATCAAGGGTTGTGGTCCATGTGGGAAAGCTGAAAGGTTTGGATTACCGCGAGGGTGTAAGGCTTATAGCCGAGGCATTTGATGCAGCGTTTCTTGAGGTGGAGGAAGTGAAGATACTTATGGAGAATACAGCGGGGCAGGGCACAGAGATAGGCTTCAGATTGGAGCACCTTGAGGATATCCTTATGAGGTCCCGCTTTCCCGAAAGGCTTGCTTTGTGCTTTGACACTGCCCATGCCTTTCAGGCGGGTTATCCTGTTCATGAAAGGCTTGGGCTTGATGCCTTTCTGCAGGAGATTCAGAAAAGATTTGGGCTTGAAAGGCTTGAGCTGATCCACCTTAACGATTCAAAAACTCCTTTTGCTTCAAGGGTGGATCGCCACTGGCACATAGGGGAGGGGGAGATCGGGGAGGAGGGGTTCAAGGTGATCCTTTCGCATCCCGTTTTGAGAACGAAGCCTATGGTGATGGAGACTCCGTGGGGAGAAGAGTGGGATAGAGAGAATATGAGGAGGGTGAGGCGGATACTGAAGACTACTGCTCCTTCTTCTTAGGAGTTTCCTCCTCCTGAACCACTGCTACTGCTCCCACCTTGTCCTTAATGTCCTTGGGTAACTGAAACAGCTTTTTCTTCTCTCTCAGTATAGGAGAATACCTGTCTCCTCTGATCTTGGTATCCTGTGCCATCATGCTTCACCTCCTTTTCTTGGGTTTCGCTTTTTAAAATATAAAAAACCATTATCTTTTTGTCAACACTTTTCGCAATATTTGAGTTGCTTCAGTGATAACTATCACGATTACCAAGTTTTTCTTTTGCTTTCACAAACAAAATTAGTTTTGTAAATGGGCGCCCTTAGAAGGCGCCCGGCAGAGTTAGAAGTTCACCTGCATGCGGGTTCCTATTACATAGACAGTGTCCGCATCCCCGTTTCCGTTGGGATTGACCACAAATTGAAAGTCCGGCGTGAACTCCAGGTGCCCGTCAAAGAAGCTCGCCTTGTAGTAAACCTCCACATGGTGCTCATCCTCCATGTCCACCTTCTCAGGGTGCCTGTAGTAGTCGGAGTAGAAGTATTCTCTGTAGGTCTCTTGTGCATCATCGTTCACGAAAACAACCCCATACGCCGCACCAAGCTCGTCGTTTTCTCTGCCCCAGAGCCTTCCGGAAAGCCTGAAGCCGAAGCTCAGCGCATCCTTTATGGGCACGCTATCAAGGCTGAGCTCTCCATCGGAGTAATCACCCAAAACCGCATCACCGTTCTCCCAGCCTGCCCTCAAAAAGGCCACAAGCGTGTCCTTCACTATCTCCTGATCAAGGCTTATCCCTATCCCGTAGTTCTCCTCGTCATCGTCAATGTGTCCCTTAATGTGCTTAATGTCGTCCACATCCAGATGGGATCTTGTGTTGAACCAGCCGTAGAGCCTGTAGTGGCCCTCAAGGCCCGAGATGTTTATCTTTGCTCCCACCTCCGCTATGCCGAAGACGCCGTCAAACAGATCCTCCCAGTCGGCATCCGCAGAGGCAAAGC
>JALVZS010000128.1 GCA_027022065.1 bacterium | reverse complement strand
GTTCAGGGGCAAAAGCACAGGAGATGTGGTTTTTACTTATGACAACCTCAGGGCCAAGATGAAGGAGGATATAAGTTTTAGTGATAGGGAGATAAACTATAGACTTGCGTTTGCCTACAGAAAGGACAGGGCCACCATTTATGGTAAGGTAGAAAACTATCTGGCCAGGCCTTTGAACATAAGGGCCACTTTGAACGTGTACAGCTCCCTCCTATACATAGACAGGTTCCAGAGGTTCTTTAAAAAGGTGTCTGAGAGGGCGCCGAGCTTTGGTAGAGGCAAGCGAACGGCAAAGGAGAAGCCTGTAGGTGGCGTTGCTGTTCCCCTATGGCTGGATATGTCTGGTGTAATTAAGATAGACAATCTACATTACAAAAGCCTGCTTTATGCTAAAAATGTTGATGCTTCTTATAGCCTGAGAAAAGGGGTTTTTGAGCTTTCCCATCTTTCCATGGAGATAGCAGATGGAGATTTGAAAACTTCTGCAAAGGCGATTTTTGTGCAGAGACCCTTTGTTGTTTCAGGAACTGTAGATATCAGTAAAATCCACTTAGAAAAGCTCTTTAAAAACTTCATTCCTATAAGAAATAGGCTGTGGGGTGTTGCAAGCTTGAAAGCTTCCTTTAATGCCAAAGGGCCAGTTCTAAACGCTAAGGGAACATACACCGCATGGCACATTGGAATAAAGCAGAGCCCTTTGACTTTAGCGGTTGTTAGGGCGTTTAGGCTGAAGGAGCTGGAGCATCTGGAGTTTGACAACGCGACGGGTAATTTCCAGATAGAAAACAACAGACTGAAGCTTAGAACCACTTTTACTGGCAGGCAGTTGGTGTTCAGGGCTAAAGGGTATGTGGGTCTGGATGGCTCTTTGGATATGCCTGCTGTGATAGAGTTTTCTCCTGAGGTTTCAAAGAAGCTTGTGAGGAGACTTTCCTACGCAAAGTATCTTGAAAATAAGAAGGGGTGGATCGTTGTGCCTGTTAAGATAGGGGGCACCTTCAGCAGACCTATTGTGGTTCCGCAGGTAAAGAGCTTGCTTAAAAGGAAAATAAGGGGCACAATAGAGAAGAAGCTTGAAAAGGCATTGGAGAGGATGCTCAAGTAGTGGCAGAATTTGTGCTTGCTACATACAACATCAACTCTATAAGGACAAGACTTCCGTTGGTGCTTGATTGGCTGAAGGTGAACAGACCCCATGTGCTCTGTATGCAGGAAACAAAGGTTGCGGATGCTTCCTTTCCCGAGGATGCCTTTAGGGAGCTGGGGTATTTTGTGGTGTATAAGGGCTTTGGTGGAAGAAATGGGGTTGCTGTTGCGTTAATGGAAGAGCCTGATGAGGTTTCCTTTGGCCTTCCCGATGAGCCAAAAGACGAAGATAGGCTTATAATGGTGAAGCTTGGGGATTTGGTGATAGTCAACACCTATGTGCCTCAGGGGCAAAAGCCTGATTCTCCCCAGTTTCCCTACAAACTTGAGTGGTTTAGAAGGTTAAGGGTCTTCTTTGAGAGTAACTTCTCTCCCAGCGACAAGGTTATATGGTGTGGTGATTTAAACGTGGCCCCAGAACCCATAGATGTGCACAATCCAAAAAGACTTATGGGACATGTTTGCTTCAGGCCTGAGGTGTGGGAGGCCTTTGAGAATGTTAAAAGTTGGGGATTTGTGGATCTGTTTAGAAAGCACCATCTAGGTGAGGGTGGGCAGTACACATTTTACGACTACAGGGTACCAAAGGCTGTAGAAAGGGGACTTGGCTGGAGGGTTGATCACATACTGGCCACAAGGCCTTTGGCTGAAAGATGCGTGGACTGCTGGATAGACATAAAGCCGCGTGTTGCCACAAAGCCTTCGGATCATACGCCCCTTGTGGCCAAGTTTGAGCTGTGAGGTTGGGACATGGTCAGGTTAAAGGAGATAAGAGAGAGAAAGGGAGTTTCTGTTAAGGAGCTTGCGGAAAGGTCAGGGGTGGGGGAAGCTCTTATCTCGCAGATAGAGAGGGGTGATTTTGTTCCTTCGGTGGCCACGCTGATACAGCTTGCAAGGGCCCTTGGTGTTACTTTAAGGGAGCTTTTGGGCGAAGAGAGGGAGGAGAGGCTCATTGTGGTGAGGGCACACGAAAGGAAGGAAGTGGAGAGGCGTCCGAGGAGCGGTCCGAGTAAGTCTGGGTACTACTATCAGAGCCTTGCCTCTAGAGAAGGAATAGATGCCTTTTTGGTGGAATTTGAAGAGAAGAAGGAGGACGAAAGGGTCTTCTTCCAACACTCGGGCAGGGAGTTCATTTTCGTCCTTGAGGGGACTTTGGAGCTGTGCCTTGACGATGAGTGTGTGCTTCTCAAGCCAGGTGATAGCGCTTCTTATGAGTCAAAGTATCCCCATTCTTTAAGAGGCATAGGGGGAAACGCTAAGGCCATCGTGGTGGTTTACGGGGAAGAGGAATGATAGAGATCAGGATACACGGAAGGGGAGGGCAAGGAGCCGTTGTGGCTTCTCGCCTTATAGCGCTTGCCTTTTTTAAGGATGGCAAGTGGGTTCAGTCCTTTCCCACCTTTGGTGCGGAAAGAAGAGGGGCGCCGGTTGCGGCCTTTGCCAGGGTGGATGACAGGCCCATCCTTTTGAGATGTGGAATAACGAATCCTGATATCC
>JALVZS010000127.1 GCA_027022065.1 bacterium | reverse complement strand
CCTTGACAGGATTGTGGGATACTCTCTGAGTCCGCTTCTCTGGAGGAGGATTGATAAGGGCCTTTCTGCGGGAAGGGTTCAGTCTGTTGCGCTAAAGCTAATATGCGAAAGGGAAAAGGAAATAGCTTCATTTGTTCCTGAGGAGTACTGGAAAATTTCTGCGGTGCTTGCGGCAGATGCTGGCACCTTTGAGGCACATCTTCACTCTTATAAAGGCGAAAAGATAGAGAAGCTCTCCAAAGAAGAGGCAGAAAAGATTTATGAGGAACTTGAGGGAGTGGTTTTTCGGTTTGCTAGGATTGAGAAAAAGAAGAGGAAGAGGAATCCAAAGCCCCCCTTTATAACCAGCACCCTGCAGCAGGAGGCCTTTAAGAGGCTGGGCTTTTCTGCAAAGAAGACCATGATGCTGGCTCAGCAGCTTTACGAGGGCATAGAGATACCAGGTGAGGGGCCTGTGGGCCTCATTACCTATATGAGGACAGACTCGGTAAGGGTGAGTGAGGAGGCTCTGCGGGCGGTAAGGGAGTTTATCTTTGCGGGTTTTGGAGAAAGGTATCTCCCAGATAGGCCTAATGTCTATCAGTCCAAGGGAAATGTACAGGATGCCCATGAGGCCATAAGACCAACCAATGTTGAGAGAACGCCGGATGCCCTTAAGGACCTCATCCCAGAGGACCACTGGAAGCTCTATGATCTTATATGGAGAAGGTTTGTGGCAAGCCAGATGGTTCCTGCCGTTTTTGATGCCACATCATACGATATAGAGGCAGGAAGTGCCCTCTTTAGAGCCACAGGCTCGGTGCTGGTGTTTGACGGCTTTCTAAAGGTGTATGCTGAAGAGGTTGAGGATAGAGTACTTCCTGAGGTTTCTGAGGGACAAATGCTTACCCTAGTGGAGCTTGTTAAGAGCCAGCACTTCACCTCTCCTCCATCCCGCTACACGGAGGCCACCCTCATTAAGAAGCTTGAAGAGGAGGGTGTTGGGAGGCCGAGCACTTACGCTACCATAGTTTCAACTATCATAGAAAGGGGATATGTGGTTAGGGATAAGAAGGCCTTGGTACCAACACCTCTGGGGATGATTGTGTCGGAGGTCCTTTCAAGAAACTTTCCTAAACTTATGGATGTTTCTTTTACGGCAAATATGGAGGAGGACCTTGATAAGATAGCCGCTGGTGAAAAGGGATGGAAGGAAAGCATTAGGGAGTTTTATGAGCTTTTTTCTAAAGAGCTTGAGGAGGCCGATGGTAAGCTGTTAAATCTTGAAGAGTACAGCCCTATAAGGTGTGAGAAGTGCGGAAGGCCCATGGTTATAAAGAAGAGCAGGTACGGTAAGTTTTTGGCCTGTAGTGGCTATCCCGATTGTGAGAACATAAAGCCTCTGGTAGGCAAGAAGCAGGGGGGAGGCAGTGGGAGAAAGGGTAGTAACAAGAGACATAAGAAAAACACTTGAAGAGTATGCGGAGCAGCTTGGATGTCCCATCTCGGAGCTTGACTTTGAAATCATATCTGCAGAACTGGTGGGACCTGAGGAGGGAAGGTACTTTTTTGAAGCCGAGATAGAGATAAACTTAAGGCTTCCGGGAATAATATCCATATTTGACTGCAAAGTTGATGTTGAAGAGGGCAAGAGGCTTTCTACGGCCTTTTTAAAGGTGCTTCCTACCTTTAAGATGGAGATTTCAGAGGAGCAGTTCAGTCCTGATGATACCAAGGTTATCCTCAACGAACAGCAGAAGACAGAGCTTATAAAGGAAACAAAAAAGCTGCTTTATCTTGAGGGGGTTATATACGGCCACTACTCAGATGAAAGATTGATAAATGGATGGGAAAAGGCCCTTTACGCCATAAGTATGCTTAAAAAGCCTTACAGATTTGAGGTTGCTAAGGGAAAACCCCCGAAGGACCCGTACAGAAGAGAGATCTACCACATTCCTCTTATAACTCCTGCGGGAAAGATAATAAACGAAAGAACGGGAAGGATAGACTTTAAGGACAGGGGCTACACAGAAAAGAAGGTGCTTGCAGGAGAAAAGTTTGCAGTAATTGAGTTCTTCCCAGGGGAATACGGAATTACCGTGAAAGGTGTTCTTATACCTTTTAAGGAGCTATCACCGCTTCCCTTTGAGGTGGATGAAGAAACCATTGAGGTGAGGGAAAGGCATAAAGGGGATAGGATCATATACGAGCTTGTGGCCAAGAAGGAGGGCTTCCTCTTCATAGAGAAAGGGCGCATAGGCATTTCTGAGTATGTGAAAGAAAAAAGGGTGGACTATTCAACGGGGGACATTGTCTTTGAGGACAGGGGGGTTGACATAGAGGTTGTCGTTGAGGGAGACAAAAGCGTTCACGACGCTATAAGAGACGGCTTCAAGCTTATATCGCCCGGAAAAACCGTTATAGTGAAGGGCAATGTGGGAAGGAGGGCTGTGGTGGAGGGGGAACAGGTTATTATAGAGGGAACTGTGGCAAAAGACGCGGTTGTAAAGGCGAGAATATGCAAGGTAAAAACCCTTATGGATTCTCATGTTTACGCTGAGAAGGCCTTTGTGGAAAGTGCGGTGGGAGCAAATGTGGAGGCGGAGGAGGCCTATGCCTACACCCTCTCTGGAGCTACAGTCAGGGGAAGAAGGATTATAGCTTTGAAAGCCCTCAGACACTCCAGAATATACGCCCACGACTTTATATGTGTTGAGGAGGCGAAGGACTTTAACCAGCTGATAATAAAGGCCGAAGAGGTTCCCTCTGTTGTTAAGGAGATAGAGGAGCTGGAGAAGCTTAAAAAGGAGCTTGAGGGCAAAAAGGCGGCGCTTGAGTCAAACATCAGCAAGCTTGAAAAGAAGATAGAGGGGCAGCTGAACCTTATGGTGAGCTATCTCAGGCCTTCCCTCAAAGAAAATGCTCTTCGCTTGAAGGGTGTTGTTAAGGGGCTTCTGGATAACGAGGAGAAGCTCAACTCGCTTAAAGAGAAATTTCCTCCTCATGTGAGGTCCGTTGTGGAGGATGCCCAGAGAAGCAGAAAAGAGTCTGCTGGTGAGAGGGAAAAGCTGGAAGAGGTTATTAAAGAACTTAAAGAAATTGAAGCTAGAATAAGCGCCCTCAAGGAAAAGGAAGGACAGGTGCTTGTTCTGGACAGGCTTGAGCAGGATAATCTCATAATGATGAAGAAGCACAGGATATACCACACGGGAACCTTAAAAGGGCCGGTGCTCTTCTGCGAGAAGGGCGGAGCAGCGGTGGAAGAGAGGGATCCGGAGGCCATAGGGGAGCTTATCAAGAGGCACCTGGATGAGGACTACTTCAACCTCTTCAGGGACTACCTTTTGGAGAAGGGCTTGAGAAGTTATGTGGTTAAGCTGAACCTTTCCCAGTATGATAAGACTTCTTAGAATAGAAAACCTCGGAATCATAAGGAACTGCATCGTTGAGTTTGGGGAGGGGTTCAACGTTATAACGGGAGAGTCTGGCTCTGGTAAGTCTCTAATAGTTAAGGCGATAAATCTCATCTCAGGTGAGAGGGCGGACAGACGCCTTGTGCACCCAGAGGGGGATGTCCTTAAAGTTGAGGCGGTTGTGGAAGCTCCTTGGATAGCTGGCAAGCTGGAGGAGGTGGGGATTCCCTGTGATGGTGAGATCCTTGTAAGAAGGATGATTGATAGATCGGGGAGGTCCCGTGCCTTTATAAACGACACCCTTGTAACCACGGGAAAGCTTAAAGAGCTTCTCGGATGCATCTTTGAGGTTCAGGGGCAGAGGGAGAGCGTGAAGTTGCTTGATCCGTCTTACCAGCTGGAGCTTCTGGATTCCTACGGAGGTTTGAAAGATAAAGTTAAGGAGTACGAAAGGCTCTATCAGAGCTACCTTGAGGTTAAAAGGCAGTTGGAGGAGCTGGAGGCCCAAAGGCAGGAAATCGCTAGGCGCATGGATTATCTGGAGTTTGTGGTGAGGGAAATAGAGGAGGTTTCTCCCACTGTGGGGGAGGAAGAGGCACTGAAGGAGGAGAGAGAGATTCTCCTTAACGCCGAGGCCATAAGGGAGGGGTGCTTAAAGGCGGCAGAATTGCTTTATGAATCAGAAGCAAGCGCCTACTCTTTAATATCCTTTGCCCTGAAGGAACTTGAGGGAATCCGCCATCCCGAAGTGGAAAGGCTTTTAGACCGCCTTAACAGTGTTGCCAGTGAGCTGCAGGATGTGGTCATGGAGCTGAAGGGCCTTGAGGGATCTATAGAGCTTTCTCCCGAAAGACTTGAGGAGATAGAAAGCAGGCTTTCTGCCTATGAGAAGCTCAAGATGAAGTACGGAAAAAGCGTGGAGGATGTGCTTTCTTTCTACGAAGGGGCAAAGAAGGAGCTAGAGGAGCTTAAGAAAAGGGCCTTTTCCAAAGAAGAGCTGGAAGCAAAACTTTCCCAACTTGAGGGTAAGGTGCTTTCCAAAGCGAGGAAGCTTTCCGAGATGAGGAGGGAGGCTGGAAAGCTTCTTTCCAATGCGGTGGCTGCGGAGCTTGAGGAGCTGGGATTTGGTTCTTCCCGCTTTGAGGTTGATGTCCGGGAAAGGGAGCTGGGTCCTAAAGGGGCCGACAGGGTGGAGTTTCTCTTTTCCGCCAATCCCGATGTTCCTTTGAAGCCTCTAAGGGAGATAGCCTCAGGCGGGGAGCTTTCTAGGGTTCTTCTGGCGCTTAAAAGCGTTCTTGTGAGTCATGAGGAGGTTTCAGTTGTCATTTTTGATGAGGTGGATGCAGGGGTTGGAGGGGAGACGGCCCTTCTTGTGGGCAGAAAACTGAGGACTCTTGGGGAGAAGAGACAGGTTGTGGCTATAAGCCACTTCCCTCAGGTTGCCAGGTTTGCCCATCACCACATAAAGGTGGAAAAGGTTTTGAAGGAAGGCAAAACTTTTGTTAAAGTTACACCTATAATGGGTAAAGAAAGGGAAAAGGAGCTGGAAAAGATGGCGGGGGTTTTGAATGGTGAAGATTGATCAGGAGAGGTGTAAGGGCTGTGGTTTGTGCATAAGAGCCTGTCCTCACAAGCTTTTGAGCTTTTCCCAAAATGTGAACAAGCAGGGTTATCATTTTGCCGTGTGTTCGTATCAGGAACGGTGTGTTAGCTGTGCCCTTTGTGCTGAGGTTTGCCCAGATGTTTGTATAGAGGTGTACAAATGAGTGAAAAGAGGTTGTGGAAGGGTTGCGATGCCATAGCTGAGGCTGCTATACAGGCGGGTTGCCGCTTCTTTGCAGGCTATCCCATAACGCCCCAGTCCCAGATACTTGAGTACATGTCCTGGAGGATGTTTGAAGTTGACGGCGTCTTTATCCAGAGCGAGAGCGAGCTTGCTGCCATAAACATGGTGATGGGTGCCGCGATGGCCGGCTTCAGGGCCATGACTGCGTCCTCAAGCCCCGGCATAAGCCTTATGCAGGAAGGCATATCCTACATGGCGGGTATGGAGCTTCCCGCAGTCATAGTAAACGTCAACAGAGGAGGCCCTGGGCTGGGAGGTATTCAGCCCAATCAAGGTGATTACTTCCAATCCACAAGGGGCGGAGGCCACGGAGATTATAGAACCCTGGTGCTTGCTCCTCATACGGTTCAGGAGGCTGTGGACTGTGTATTTGGGGCCTTTAACCTTGCGGACAAATACAGAAATCCCGTTGTCATTCAGATAGATGGCATAATAGCTCAGATGATGGAGTCTGTTTCCATCAGTACCCATTTATACCAGTATCCTCCTGAGAAGCCCTGGGCACTTACAGGATGCCAGGGTAGGGAACCTCAACTCATAAAATCCCTATACCTCGGCCCTGGCGAGCTGACAAAGCACGACTGGAAGCTGTTCAGGAAGTACAAGGAGATGGAGAAGGAGGTTAGGTGGGAGTGCTATTACACGGATGGAGAACTAGAGCTTCTCATTGTGGCCTTTGGTACGGCGGCTAGGGTTTCTAAAAGCGCTATACAGTGGCTGAGGCAGGAAGGAATCAACGTGGGGCTTTTTAGGCCCGTAACCCTCTTTCCCTATCCCAAGGATGCTTTAAGGAAGGTGGCCGAAGGGGCAAAAAGGGTGCTTGTTGTGGAGATGAACACGGGACAGATGCTGGAGGATGTGGAAAGGTTCCTTAGGCGGGATGTGCTCTTTTTGGGCAAGCCTTCGGATGTCTTTTACCCTGAAGAGATTTATCAGGAAGTTAAGAGGATTTTAGGAGGATAAAGATGGGAAAGCTACTGTTTGAGATAGGAACGGAGGAGATACCAGCCAGGTTTATGCTGGATGCCCTTAAATACATGGAGGATTTCATAAAAAAGAGCTTTGACGAGTTGAGAATAGATTACGGCAAGGTTAGGGCCACGGGAACTCCCAGAAGGCTTGTGCTTATGGCTGAGGATGTGGCTGAGGTTCAGAGGGACCTTGAGCAGGAGGTGATAGGTCCTCCTGCTAGGGTGGCCTTTGATGCAACGGGAAGAGTAACCAAGGCGGGTGAGGGGTTTGCTAGGGCTCAGGGTGTGAGCGTTGAGGACCTTAAGGTAAAGCAAACTGAAAAGGGAGAGTACGTTTATATTGTCAAAAGGGAAAAGGGGCGTCCAACCATAGAGCTTCTTCCCGATGTGCTTTCCAAGATGGTGCTTCGCTTTCCTTGGCCCAAGTCCATGCGCTGGGGTTCAAGGAAGATAAGGTTTGCAAGGCCCATACACTGGTTCCTTGCCCTTTTTGATAACGAGGTTGTTAAATTTAAAATTGCGGACATTGAAAGCTCCAATGTTACCTACGGCCACAGGTTCCTCGCTCCGGATCCCATGGTCATAAACCATCCTGATGAGTATCCCGAGGCCATGAGGAGGGCTTATGTGATCTTTGACCATGAGGAGAGGAAGAGAATCATAAAAGAGCAGGTTGAGGAGCAGGCAAGGAAGGTGGGGGGACGTCCCGATGAGGATGAGGATCTCTTGAACGAGGTGACCTTCCTTGTGGAGTATCCCGTTGCCACATGCGGCAGGTTTGACGAGAAATTCCTGGATCTTCCTCAGGAGGTTCTCGTTACCACCATGAAGGGACATCAGAAGTACTTCCCCGTGTTTGACGATGAGGGGAAGCTTCTTTCCTACTTTGTGGTGGTGAACAACATAATAACAGACGACATGGATGTGATAACTAGAGGCAATGAGAGGGTTCTTAAGGCCCGTCTTGCCGATGCGAAGTTCTTCTACGAAGAGGACAAGGAGGTTCCTCTTGAGGAGATGTTTGAGAAGTTGAAGAATGTGGTGTTCCAGGAAAAGCTGGGAACATCTTATGAGAAGGTTATGCGCTTCAGGCAGATAGCCTTAAAGCTTGCGGAAAGGCTCGTTCCTGACAAGAAGGAGAAGATAGACAGGTGTGCTATTCTCTGCAAGGCGGATCTTGAGTCCCAGATGGTCAACGAGTTTGATGAGCTTCAGGGCGTTATGGGAAGGGAGTATGCGCTGCTTCAGGGAGAGGATAAGGAGGTTGCAGAAGGCATATATGAGCACTACCTACCCAGGTTTTCTGGGGATAGGCTGCCGGAGACGGACACGGGTGCCATAGTGGGCATAGCGGACAGGATTGATACTATAGTGGGCTGCTTTGGAATAGGCCTTATTCCCACAGGGTCCGAGGATCCTTATGGCATGCGCAGGGACTCTTTGGGGATAATCCAGGTGATACTGCACAAAGGATACAGGCTCAGTCTCTCCGAGCTGGTAAATGATGCGGCAAGACTCCTTGAGGACAGGATGGAGAGGCCTGCTGAGGATGTTAAAAGGGAGGTTTTGGACTTCTTCAGGCAGAGGCTCTATCATCTTTGGGTTTCTGAGGGATACAGGTACGATCTAGTGGAAGCGGTGATAGAGGCGGGTTTTGATGACATAGTTGATGCCAAAAAGAGGCTGGATGCCCTTAGCAGGCTTGCCGAGGAGCCCGAGTTTGAGCCTCTCATGACCACCTTTAAGAGGGTGGTGAACATCATACCAAAAGACTTTACCTATACCGATGTGGATGAATCCCTGTTTGAGAAGGATGTGGAAAGAGAGCTCTATCAGGCTGTGAAAGGGGTTGAGGACAGGGTAAACGCACTGATAGAGGAGGGGAGCTACGAGGAGGCCCTCAGGCTTCTTGCCTCCCTTAAGGAGAAGGTGGATGCCTTCTTTGACAACGTGCTTGTTATGGAGAAAGACGAGAAAAAGAGAAGGAACAGGCTCTCTCTGCTAAACAGGATTGCGAGATTGTTTGGTAAGATTGCGGATCTGAAAAAGGTTGTTTTGAAGAAGTGATGTTTGTTCTTGTCTCCGGAGGAATAAGGTCTGGAAAGAGCAGTTATGCCTTAAGCCTTGTTGAGCAAAAGCCAAGACTCTATGTGGCAACAGGAATCATTTCTGATTATGAGATGCTTGAGAGGATAAAGAGACACAAAAAGGAGAGAAAAGGCTGGGATGTACTTGAAAGGCCTGTTCCTTCTGTTTCGGATCTTGAGGAGGCCTTCTCCTTCAGAAGCTACAGAGGTGTGCTTCTTGACTGCGTGAACTTCATGGTGTCAAACTGCATGCTTAAAGGTGAGGATCCCCTTGATAGGGTAGTTGAGGTAGCCAACTGGTGCAAAGAGCATGTAGAGTTTTCAGTGTTTGTTACCAATGAGGTGGGACTCTCCCTTGTGCCTGCCAGTAGTATTGCCAGGAAATTTGTGGATGTAATGGGAAGGGTAAAT
>JALVZS010000126.1 GCA_027022065.1 bacterium | reverse complement strand
ATCTAAGATTGCACCCCGCACCCCCTACCTTAAGCCAGTAAATTCCCCACCCTTCACTTAAAGGCAGTTCCTCTTCAGAAACAGGTTTTGAAAACGTGACGACACCGTAGTTTAGGGAAAACAGCTCTCCTCCCAAATTACACCTGACCATACACCTACCAGACTCGCCACTGGAAAGACAGCATCTAAAAACGCAGAGATTACAAACTACCTCTCCATTAACGGAAGGTACCGAGTATGCACCCCCTCCCACCCTCATCCCCAAAAGAGCAATGCCACAATACCCCTGGCGGGGTCAAGGCAGAAACATGAATAAAATTCAAGCTGCTCCTTTGAAGCTATTTCTTTCAGCTCATCGGCAGAATAAACCCTTCCACTTTTTGTGTGGATGAACATGTGTATGTCAAAAACATAGGGCATGTTTCCGTAGCCTTTTACAAACTCCACCACCGCCACCTTCCCCTTCTCAGAAAGGGCGTATCTGCACTTTCTAAACACGGTTTGCACTCTTTTGGAAGGCTGAGAGTGGAGGAGGTTTCCTAGGATGACCAGGTCGTAGCCTTTTCCCCAATCCACCTCAAACATATCCCCGCAGATAAAGCTGTACCTGTCCCTAACTCCCATTCTCCCAACACACCATTTGGACGAGGCCTCCACCACCTCCGGATAGTCAATCCCCACAACCTCTGCTCCGTCCATAGCAAAGGGAATGCTCATGACGCATGAGCCGCATCCCACATCAAGCACACGCCTGGCTCTTCCAACGAGCCCTTTGAGGCTCCAGGCCACCTCCCAGTTTATGGGGAAGAGCCCCTTTGCAAAGGTTTCAAAGGAAATCTTAGGCTTTCTTGCCTTGTCTTTGTCCTTTAGGAACTCATCAAGCCTTCCCCAGGTATCCAGGAAAACATCCAGCCTCTCAAGGTACGGAAGAAGGAAGAATGGACTGTTTCTGTCAAAGTACCTCTTGAAGGCCTCCTTTATCCGGAAGGATGCACCTTCTTTCTCCAAAAGCCCCTTTGCCTCAAGGAAAGCCAGCAGGCGTCTAACCCCTTCCTCATCCAGCTTTAAGGCACCTGCTATCTCTTCAGCAGTCGCCGGCCTTGCAAGAAGGTACTCGGAAATTCCCGTTTTTATAAAGGCCCTCAGCACAAAGGGCACGGCCCAGGTGAAAGAAAGATCCGCAAAAAACATAAGGCACCCCCTTAACACATGATGCTTTATCATATATCAGAACATCAAATCTTTTAGGAGGGCAAAATGAAGGTGAAGTGGTGCGATAGAGGCGTGTGTTTTCCCAAAGGCTTTATATCCGCCGGGGTATGTTGCGGGATAAAGGAGGAAGAGCACGATCTGGGAATAATCCTTTCAGAAAAGCCCTGCAATGTTGCTGGCGTCTTCACCACCAACAGGGTAAAGGCGGCCCCTGTTCTCGTGAGCATGGAGAAGCTGGAAAGGTTTTCAACCTTCAGGGCCATTGTGGTAAACAGCGGAAACGCCAACTGCTGCACGGGAAGGAAGGGGATAAACGACGCAAAGGAGATGTGTAAGGTTACCGCAACTGCCTTAGGATTGGATGAAAGTGAGGTGCTTGTGTGCTCCACAGGCGTTATCGGAGAGTTTTTGCCCATGGAGAATGTGAGAAGGGGCATAGAGGAAGCTGCAAAATCCCTAGAGGGGGAGGATGAGGCCTTTTCAAAGGCCATAATGACCACCGACAGCATTCCCAAAAGAATAGCCGTGGAGATGGAGAAGGACGGCTTTCTTTTCAGGATAGGGGGATGCGCAAAGGGAGCGGGAATGATCTATCCAAACATGGCCACCATGCTGGCCTTTATAACCACGGATGTGGAGATCCCAAGCGATGTGCTTAAGGCGTTTTTAAAAGACGCGGTTGATGCGAGCTTCAACAGGATAAGCGTTGACGGGGATCAATCCACCAACGACACGGTGCTGATGCTCTCCCAAAGGAGAAAAAGGCTGCCAGAAGAGCTTTATCAGGATTTTTCCGGTGCGCTCACGAGGCTTTGCGAAAGCCTGGCTTTGATGATTGTGAGGGATGGTGAGGGGGCCACGAAGGTGGTAAAGGTTGAGGTGGTAAACGCAGAAAGCAGAGAGGATGCCGAAAGGGCTGCAAGAAGGGTGGCAAACTCCCTTCTCTTCAAAACCGCCGTCTTCGGAGAAGACCCCAACTGGGGAAGGATCATGGGAGCCATAGGGGCCTCAAAGGCGGACTTCAACCCGGAGGCCGTGGACATCTACTTTGACGATGTGAAGCTGGTCTCCTGTGGCATGGGATTGGGAAGGGAAGCAGAGGAAAAAGCAAAAGAGGTTATGAAGAAGGAAAGCTTCAAGATAACAATAGATTTAAAAGCAGGGAGTGAGTGCTATCACGTGTGGTGCTGCGACCTGAGTTACGACTACATAAGGATCAATGCAGAGTACAGAAGCTAAAAATAAAAAATGGTGGAGCCGACGGGATTCGAACCCGTGACCTCCAGAATGCCGATCTGGCGTGCTCCCAACTGCACCACGGCCCCACCAGGTAGTATTTGTTATAGGTATCGCTTCCCAATAAGTCAAGAGGACTGGAGAGGCTGTTCGAAAAATAGATCTTGACGAAGGGGGAGCCAAGGATTAGCTCCCCCAATATGAGAAGAAG
>JALVZS010000125.1 GCA_027022065.1 bacterium | reverse complement strand
AAGGTCTTTCTCAGCTTCCAGTGTTCCCTCTGCAGCACATCTTTGGGCTCTTCCAGCCTACCCGTTACCACAACGCCCTTTCTGTCTGGACGCCTGCTGTATTCGGTTACTATTTGCAGGATTTCCTCAGATGTGTATTTCTCCGTCCACTTTTCTATCTCGTGCTGTATCTTGGGCTGGTTTTCTGGGGTAAGTCTCTCTTTAATAGTGGGGAACTGTTGCTGCAGGTCTGGCCTATTCATGATCTCACACAGGGCGGCCCAGTTGGGATCGGTAAATCCAGAGATAAAGGCATATCCGTCCTTGCACTTGAAGTATGAGTATGGGAATACCGCATAGTCGTAGTTTCCGGCTCTTATCATCTTTCTTCCCGTCATGTGGTAGAACTGGAAGAGGTAGTTCGCTATGGAGAAGAGGCCTTCGGGTGGGGAGCAGTCAATCATCTGGCCTTTTCCGTATTTATATCTGTGGAATATTGCAAGGTTTATGCCCAGTGCGGCCCAGGCTCCTGCCAGATACCATCCCATCCAGTTGCCCTGACGCAGAGGCTTCTTGTACTCCTGCGGCACCTCAGGATCAAGCTCTGGTTCCCCCGTTACAGACATGACAACGCCTCTTGCCTGATCGCTTAGGTCATAGTCGGGCTGATTTGCATGCTTTTCGGATTCCTTCCCAAAGTGTCCGTATGTGTGGATGGCGCAGTATATGAGTTTGGGGTTGATCTTGCTTAGCACATCATAGCCCAGGCCGAGGGAGTACATGTATCCGGGCTTGAAGGTTTCAATTAGTACATCGGATTTTAAAACAAGCTTTTTGAATATCTCCCTTCCCTCTTCCGTTTTAAGATTTAAGGTTATGTGATACTTGTTTCTGGCCTCTACAAGATACGCCAGTCCTGTGTCCTTTATCATCATTCCATAAGGAGACATCTTCCTAGCTACGTCTCCTCCAGGAGGTTCTATCCTTATAACCTTTGCGCCAAGCTCTGCTAAGATGGAGGAGCAGAAGAGTCCCGCAAAGTTACCGTAGCTTATGTCAAGTACGGTTATGTCGTCCAAAGCTTCAGGCTTAAAGGGTATATCTTCAGGCTTTGTTATGCTGTAGATAAACTTCGCATACTCCTCGTTTATGGCCATTCCTACTATCTTCTTTTCATCCATGACAGCACCTCCTTAAGGATACTTAATTCCAGATTTGCCATCCCAATCGGGAGGCGGACATGTTGAAGGAATATCGGGATTCCACTTGAATATCACACCCTCTTCCTCTAGCTTCTTCACCTCTTCCAAGGGGAGTCCAAGGATGTTTACAAAGACAAACTCATTATCAAATCCCACAGGTCTTGCTCCCCACTTCACCCTGCTTGGGGTTTGGCTCATCCTGGGAGGATAGGCCTGCTCCTTGAAGTAGCCATAAACCTCATCCTCGTATTCCTGTATAGCTTTCCTTTCGTTGAAGTGCTCTCCGTGGTAAACATCGTCTACCTCAAGCACCTTTGTTGCTGCAAATCCGTATTTGTCTGCAAGCTGAACGATGTAATCGGAGCGCTTATCTTTTACCCACTCTGCAATCTCCTTCAGTAACGCTCTTGCGTTTTCATCTTTTAGTCTTTCTGTTGGGTCTTGGTACTTCTCAAATAGATCCATCCTTCCCATGGCCTTACAAAGCCCTTTAAACTCTTCCTCTGTAAATGCCGTTATGGCAACCCATCCATCCGCGCAGTCAAACAGATCAGAGGGACATATGGCTAAGTCTCTGTTGCCTGCCCTTGGCCTGTTCTTGCCTGTGAGGTACGTGTAGATCCAGGTCCAGTCCAGCATTCTTATGACATTTTCCACCTGCTGCATGTCTATGAATTGGCCCTCTCCTGTCTTTTCCCTGTAGTTTAGGGCTGCAACTATGGCCACCGCGCACATTAGCCCGTTGAGCCAGTCTGCGATCCATACACCTGACTTTATAGGTCCCCTGTCCTCAAATCCTGTGATATAGGCCAGCCCTCCCATGGATTGGGCTATGGCGTCGTAAGAGGTTCTTCCCGTCCAGGGGCCCCAGCTTCCAAAGCCTGATACATGAAGCTGAATGATTCTGGGATTTACCTCTCTTAAAACACTGTAATCCACTCCCCACTCTGCCATCCTTCCAGGGGTGAGGTTGTCAACCACAACGTCTGCTTTTTCAACGAATTTTAAGAATAGCTCCTTTGCCTTTGGATGCCCCAGGTGCATGCCTACCCAATACCTGTTGTGCTGCTGCTCCCATAGTCCGGGGGACATGTTCTTCCAGAAGTAGGCAAAGGGAGTAACATATCTCATCTGATCTCCATGGGCAGGTTCAAACTTGATCACCTCTGCTCCAAACTCCGCTAGATAGTCCACTGCTGCTGGGCCTAGAACAACTGCGGTTACATCCAGTATCCTAACACCCTTGAGAGCTTCAGGTTTCTCAAACAGTTTCTCAGGGGAAAAGATTTCTCTGATAAGTTGCTGATATGAGAGCCCTCCATCCATGGGCACACCTCCAGAATTAATTATTGAGTCATACTCTAGGCTACTTATAACATAACGTTTATTTTTTGGCAAGAAACTTCGTTTACTAAAATTAAAATAAAGAGGGATAGAGATGCGGGAGGGTATATAATAGTAAAACTGCGTTTATTTACTTTGCGCCAGGAGCTCTTTTATTCTCCTTTTTGCTTCATCTAAGTCCAGTCTTATGTGGCTTAGAACGGCAAATGTTCCCGTTCCGTAGGCCACTAAGGCTCCATCTTCCCTTTTTACCTCCGCCCTGGCTACGGCAAGCCTCTTCCCTTTATGGATTATCCATCCTTCTGAATAGATGTTCTGCCTTTCGGGAGGCTTTACCAGGTATGTGTGAAACTCTGTTGTTGTGATCCACACATACGGGTATTGGGCCGCTGCCGTGAACCATAGGGCGTTGTCAATCATGGCGGCTATTATGCCACCGTGGATATCTCCAAGGGCGTGGCAGATGCCTGGGTGGAATTGGAGAGAGAAGTGGGCCCTTCCATCCTCATCAAACCATATATCGCTTTTGAGGGTTTTACTTATGGGAGCTGTTCTGTAAATCTCTTCTAAGACCTTTGTCCATTCTTTCATTTTATTTTTGTAAATAGGGGGCGAAAAGCCCCGCCCCGATCTTTATTTTAGATTCAACAACTCTTTTACGAGTCTTATCTTTTCCTCTACATTTGCCAGTCTCTTTATGAATAGATTGGGAGTTATGGGGGAGCCTCCTCCGTGAACCGCTCCTCCCTCGTGGGGACCTGCGACCCAGTACTCTATGAACTTGATAACCTTCATGCGTTCCTCTGTGGGTATATCCTCTCTGCCTCTGAGGTAGTGCTCTATATACTTGCCAATTTCTGGGTTCTTTAGATCCCTTTCGGATGGGCAGGTTACGCATATACCGCCTGCTATATCTGCAAGATACACAATGGCATCTCCTATGGCTGTGAATCCGAGGATTTTTGAGACATTGGAATACAATCCGTTGGGCAGCCATACCCCTGAAGGTGTCTGTGTTGCCTCATAGCCTGCAGCTAAAGCACAGGCGTAACAGCCTTCGCATCCCCTTATCATCTCTGTGATCTTGGCCTGTATGTGGGATGCGTTGGCTATGCCGTTGTAGTCTGCCATGAGCTCCGCCGCTCCTATGATTGTGTCCATAAAGCCCGCTTTGCAGCCCGAACCTGCGTATCTGTGTATGTTTGCGAAGTTGCCCACAAGGGGTGCTGCGTACTTGTACTCCTCACACATGAAAACCCTTTCCCAGGGGATAAAAACATTGTCAAATATCATAAGGCATGTGCCTCTCACACCATAGGGATTACCTATCTCCCATTCTCCGTTTTCCCTGCGTTTTGCCTCAAAGGCATTGTTCTGAAGCACATATATTAACCCTTCTGTTCCAGCAGGAACGGCAAAGGCTACTGCATAGGCTTTATCTTCTTCCTTTAGAGCTATAGTGGGCATAACAACGGTTTCATCTGCCGCAACGGCTCCTGACTGGTGAGCCTTGGCTCCTCTTACCACTATGCCGTCAGGGCGCTTTTCCACTATTTTTAGATACATGTCATCCTGCTCGTGGGGCCTTTTGCTTCTGTCGCCCTTTACATCGGTGAGGGCTCCAGAAAGGGCCAGATCATTCTTTTGGGCGTACTTTATGTACTCCACAAGTCTTTTGTGGTACTCTGTGCCTAGGGCTTGATCCATCTCGTAGGTTACAGTATACAAGGCGTTTAGGGCGTCGGAGCCAACGCACCTGTAGTTACATGTGGCTAGCCTTTGGCTGTAGAAGCGGGCAAGTTTAAGCCTGGCTATTAAATCCTCCTTTGTGGTGTAGATGTGTAAAAATCTGTTTACAGGCTCGTCAATAAACTGGGAGTGGGCGGTTGTTAGCTCTTTAAATTCATCTTTAAGAGCTAACTCATAGGTCAAGCCTATAGATTCAACTATCGGTTTAATGTTGGGGTGCTCTACAAAGTTTGAAACTTTCTCGCCGTTTACATAGATAGTGGGTTGCTTTTTTGACAATCTCTCAATATAAGCTTCTTTACTTATAAGCATTTTACTCCTCCTGATTGATTTTTGTTTAAACTAACATTATATTATTGCAAAAGTCAAGTGGAGTGATTAAGAAAAAAATTTAAGAGGAGGAAATGATGGTAGAGGAGAAAGGATCCATAGCAGAGATTTTGAATGGAATGCGCCTGGTGAGACCCTATTTTAGAAAGTTATTTTCCTGTGTTACGGATCTTTCAAACCTTGAAGTGCTTATACTGTCCCTCCTTGATGCAGAGCCCGAGGGCAGGATGTTCCTAAGTGATCTACAGAAGAAACTTACTCCTATAAGGGCTAGCAAACTTACCAACATAACCAATAAGCTGGAGGATGAGGGTTATATCGTAAAGGACCGCTCCAAGGAGGACAGGAGAAAAGTCATTATAAGAATTACTCAAAAGGGGAGAAAGCTCTACAGGGATTTTGAAGATGCGGTGGCTGAGGCGGTTACTCCTGGAATAGAAAAGCTCACGCCAGAGGAGCTGGAGATTTTGAAGAAGTCCTTTGATGTGTGGCTTAAGGTGCTAGAGGATATTTAATTAACATTCCATAGTTGACACCACTTTTGTTTGCGGATATTAGGCTCCAGGTAGTCTGGGGGTGAGGTATGTTTGAAGCGCTTTCTGATAAGTTACAGAGGGTTTTTGGCAAGGCTGGGGGCAAAGGAAGGCTTTCCAAGTCTGATATAGAGGCGGTCCTTAGAGAGATAAGGATAGCCCTTCTTGAAGCAGATGTTAATGTGAATGTGGTGCGTTCCGTTGTTGAGGAGATAAAGGCCGAGCTTTTGGGTAAGGAGATTTCTGGAGGGCTTACCCCAGCTCAAGAGGTGGTTAAAAGTGTTCATGAGAAGCTTGTGGAGCTTTTGGGAGGAAAGCACGAGCCTTTGTCTTTTGCTTCCTCACCCCCTACGGTGGTTATGATGGTAGGGCTTCAGGGTTCAGGTAAGACCACAACTGCTGCGAAGCTTGCTTACATGTTGAAGAATCAGGGACACGCTCCCCTACTTGTGGCTGCCGATGTCTACAGGCCTGCTGCTATAGATCAGCTAAAGGTTTTGGGTGAAAGTATAGATGTTCCCGTTTTTCATGAGAAGGATACGCCGGTGAATATAACCCTTAAGGCGGTTAAGCAGGCACTTTCATCTGGCAGTGATGTGGTTATCATAGATACGGCGGGAAGACTTCACATAGATGAGGCCATGATGCAGGAACTTGAGGCCATAAGGGATGCGGTGAAACCCCAAGAGGTATTGCTTGTTGTTGACGCCATGACGGGACAAGAGGCAGTGAATGTGGCGAAGACCTTTGATGAAAGGGTGGGGATAACAGGAGTTATTCTCACCAAGATGGACGGTGATGCAAGGGGTGGAGCGGCGTTATCTATAAAGAGGGTTGTTGGAAAGCCTATAAAGTATGTAGGTGTTGGTGAAAAGATTGAGATGCTTGAGCCTTTCCATCCTGACAGGATAGCCAACCGCATATTGGGAATGGGCGATATACTCACCCTCATTGAGAAGGCGCAGAGGGCCTTTGATGAGAGAAAGGCCGCTGAAATGGAAAGGCGCCTTATGGAGGGTGAGTTTACACTGGAAGACATGAGGGAACAGCTGAGGGCGTTGAGGAAGATGGGATCCATTGAAAGCATTATAGATATGCTTCCAGGCATACCTGGGCTTGGTGGTATGAAGAACATGTTGAAAAATGTGCGCATAGATGAGAAGGAAATAGCCCACATGGAGGCTGTTATAAACTCCATGACTCCAGAGGAGAGGAGAAATCCATCAATAATCAACTCCAGCAGAAAGAGGCGTATTGCTAAAGGTTCTGGGACAAGTGTGCAGATGGTTAACAGGGTATTAAAACAGTACCAGCAGATGAGAAAGATGATGAAGGGATTGAAAAAGGGCAAAAAGGGCAAGAAGAAATTAATGGGATTGCCCTTTGATTTTGATGTTACAAGATTTATGCACTGAGGAGGTGATCGGGTGGTTAGGATACGCTTGATGAGGATGGGAAAGAGACACAGGCCTTTCTACAGGTTGGTGGTGGCGGATGCCAGGGCCCCAAGAGACGGTAGATTTATTGAAATACTGGGATATTACGATCCTATAAAGGAGCCGCCTGAGATAAAGGTGGATGTTGAAAAGGCTAAGGAGTGGCTTAAAAAGGGTGCACAGCCTACTTCGCAGGCACGCTGGGTATTGAGGAAAGCAGGGGTTACTGTAGGAGGATAGGCAAAGACTCCCTAACCCCTTGCTCCAACTAGAAGCTGGAGGTGGAGGATGTTTAAGGAGCTTGTGGAGAAGATAGCCAAAGCTATAGCCGATAATCCTGACAAGGTTGAGGTAACAGAGGTTGTTGGGGAGAGGACCTGTGTGCTTGAGTTAAGGGTTGCTCCAGAGGATCTTGGTAAGATAATTGGAAGACAGGGAAGAACCGCTAGGGCTATAAGAACCATTCTTTCTGCTGCTGCTACTAAACAGGGCAAGAGAGCCGTTTTGGAGATCCTTGAGTAACTGTTAAAGCAGGGGTTAGGGGGCTAGGTTGATTATAAGGACGGGTTCTTCAGGGGCCCGTCCTAAATTTTTGAAAGGCCATGAGAAAGGAAGGTTACGCTATAGTAAGCAAAATCCTTGGCCCTTTTGGTGTTGGGGGAGAGGCGAAGTGTTCCATTGAAACGGATGTGCCGGAGAACATCACAAAGCAAAAGGGTTTTTATCTGAGAAGGGGCAACAGGCGTATATACATGGAGGTGGAATATATCAGGCCCCATCACAGATCCTTTATTATAAAATTCAAAGGCTTAAACACTCCAGAAGCGGTAAAGTTCTTCAAGGGGTGGTTTCTTGAGGTTAAGTATGAGGATTTGGTGCCTTTGGAGGATGGGGAGTTTTACTGGTTTGAGATTGTGGGGCTTGAGGTATACTCCACCGAAGGAGAGTTTATAGGGGTTGTTGAGGATATAATGGCCACAGGTGCCCACGATATCTATGTGGTCAGGGACGGGGAGAGGGAGGTTCTTATACCCTCTGTTTTCACGGAAGAGATAGATAAGGACACTGGCAGAATGGTTGTCCGCATTATAGAGGGCATGTTGTGAGATTCTTCGTGATCACCATATTTCCAGAGCTGTTTTCCTGCCTGAACTTTGGTGTTTTGGGAAGGGCTATAGAGGCGGGAAGGGTTGAGGTTGTTCTTGTTAATCCCAGAGATTTTACCGAGGACAGACACAGAACCGTGGATGACGAGCCCTACGGCGGTGGAGCGGGTATGGTGATGAAGCCTGAACCACTGGTGAAGGCTATAGAGTATGTGAGGGAAAAGGCGCCTGATGCAAAGGTATTTTTACTTTCTCCAAAGGGGAAGCCCTTCAACAGCAGGATGGCTAAGGAGCTTGCAGGTATTGAAGATATATGCCTTGTTTGCGGAAGATACGAAGGGGTTGACGAGAGGGTTTCCTTTTTTGTGGACGACTTAATAAGTGTGGGTGATTTCGTGCTTTCGGGGGGAGAGTTTGCAGCATGCTGCATAATAGATGCCGTTTCACGCTTCGTTCCTGAGGTTTTAGGATGCAGGGACTCCTTGACGGATGAGTCCTTTGAGGGGGGGCTTTTGGAGTATCCTCAGTTTACAAGGCCTAGGGTTTTTCGTGGATACAAGGTGCCGGAGGTTCTCTTGAGTGGGGATCATGCCCGTATAGGAAAGTGGAGAAGACTTCAGCAGGTGAAGGAGACGTTTTTTAAAAGGCCCGATCTTCTGGCTAGAGCAGCTCTAAGTGATGAAGATAAGAGGATGCTTTTTCAGATAATAAAGGGAAAGGAATGGGGGTAAACTTCTACCTTGTTCTTGTGCACTATCCCGTTTACGACAAAAGGAAAAGGATTGTGGTATCTTCTATAACCAATTTAGATATCCATGATCTTGCAAGGCTTGTGAGAACTTATGAGGGAAAGGGCTTGATAATGGTCACTCCACTGGGCTCTCAAATGGCCATGGTTGAGCGTATAACATCCCATTGGAAAAGTGGGTTTGGTGCCGTTTACAATCCTACCAGGGACGAGGCCTTGAAGCTGGTGAAGGCTGTCCCCTATTTTGAGGATGCAATTAGGTTTATTGAGGAGAGGGAGGGAAAATCTCCTATAACCGTTGCCACATCCGCCAGGG
>JALVZS010000124.1 GCA_027022065.1 bacterium | reverse complement strand
CGTTTATTTCCTCAATGGTCTTTTCCACTACGTGTGCCATTTCTCCCCCTTTGAGTCAGAATTTAATGCTAATTCTTGCCACACAAACGCCCTTTTTCAAGAGGAGGCTTCCCCTTTGCCCCCTGCCACAATCCTGCCAAGAAGCAGGCTCAGTTCAAAAAGCAGAATCAGAGGAAGAGCCATCATAACCTGAGAAAGCACATCCGGTGGCGTAAGAACCGCTCCTATGATGAAGCTCGCCACCCATATGTGCTTTCTGTAGCGGGAAAGGGCCTCCACGCTCGTAACCCCGGTTAAAATGAGAAAAAGCACAACTATGGGAGTCTGAAACACCACGCCAAAGGCTATTATCAGCTTGAAGAGAAAGGAAAAGTACCTCCCCACCGTGAACATGGGCTGGAACCAGTCATAGGAGAATTTCAGGAGGAACTTAAAGGCCAGCGGCACTATGTAGAAGTAACAAAAGGAAACGCCTGCGGCAAAAAGTACACAGGAGAGAAGCATAAGTCCTATAAAGATCTTCTTTTCGTTGGGATAAAGCCCAGGCGCCACAAACCTCCACATCTGGTAGGCTATAAAGGGAAAGGCAAGAATGATTCCGCCCCCTATGGCCACCTTTATGTTTACAATAAACGCCTCCGGAGGAGATATGAATATGAGCTTTCCCCCGTAGGGCTTCCTCAGAAAGTTTATTATGTGAGGAGCGAAGAAGAAGCAGACCACAGTTGTGGGAATGATGCTTATGAGGGAGTATATTATCCTCTGCCTGAGCTCCTCAAGGTGAGGGATAACACTCTCGTCCGTCTCATCCTCCTTAAGGGAGGCCTCCTCACCCCTAACGGCTCTCATAAGCTCAATCAGACGCCTGGGACCGAGAAATACAAGGGAAAGAAGCAGTATAAGAAGTAGCTCGTTATTTCCTATCATTCACCTCTTTCTGCTCCTCCTCGCCGCCTTCTGCAACGGCCTTCACATCCTTAACCGGCTCCTCAATCTCGTTGGCGGCCTTCCTAAACTCCCTGAGGGCAAGGCCCATGCTTCTTGCAAGCTCCGGAAGCTTCTTCGCCCCAAAGAGCAGAAGTATAACGATAAATATTAACAGCAGTTCAGAAAAGCCTATGCTACCCATAGCAACCTCCGGATTACTTAAATTAAAAGCTCCACAAGGGTTACGCCACTTCCCCCCTCCCTCTCATCCGCAAGGCGAAAGGAAGCAACCAAGGGATGATCCTTTAAAAACTCCTGCACCGCCTGCTTCAGGATCCCTTCCCCTTTTCCGTGGATTATCCTGAGGTTCTTTATTCCCAAAAGATAGCCGTCGTTTAAGAACTTTTCAACCTCAGGGAGTGCGTCATCCACCCTTTTGCCCACTATGTTAAGCTCGGGAAAGAAGGTGTCCCTGCTTCTCTCAATCTTTAAGCTTATGGATGGAGTCTCCCTCTTTTCCTCCTGAGCCTTTCTTCCCGTGGGCTTAACGGAGGCTATGGGAACCGTAAGACTCATCTTGCCTGTATGCACCTCAACATTGCTTCCCCTAACCGCCACCACCCTCCCCTCTATGCCAAAGGAGGGCACCTCCACAATATCGCCCACCCTTATCGCTTCCCTTTTTTCCTCCTCAACCTTCTCTTTAACTTTTCTCTTGATCTCCCTCGCAACCCTGACTACGGCTCCCTCGCCCCTGCTAGAGGCGCTTTTTATGCTTCTTTTCGCCTCGTCAATGATTCTGTTTACCTCCTCAAAGGCCTCCTCCCTGATCCTCTCCGCATCCCTTTTTGCCCTCTCAAGCTCCTCAGAGGCCCTGCCTTTAAGCTCCTGCGCCTCCTTAAGAAGCAGCTCCGCCTCCCTCTTTGCCTTCAGTACCCAGCTTACGGCCTCTCCTTTATCCTCAGCAGAGCTTCCCTTTACCTTTTTTGCCCTCTCCACTATCTCCTTCCTAAGCCCCAGCCTTTCTGCAATGATAAAGGCGTTGCTCTCCCCCGGTATGCCCACAAGAAGCCTGTAGGTAGGTTTTAGAGACTCCACATCAAACTCAACAGAGGCATTCTCCATGCCCTGCGTGGCGTAAGCCAGAAGCTTTAGCTCCCCGTGATGGGTGGTAATAACGTTGAAGGAGCCCCTCTTGTGCAAATACTCCGCTATGGCAACGGCAAGGGCGCTTCCCTCCTCAGGATCGGTCCCCGTTCCCAGCTCATCTATGAGCACAAGGGAGTCTCTGTCTGCCTCCTCCACTATCCTCTTTATCCTCTCTATGTGGGACGAAAAGGTGGAAAGGCTACTCTCAATGTCCTGCTCATCCCCTATATCCGCCATGACCTTGGAAAAGGCAAAGAAGTAGCTGTCGCCGTGAGCGGTAACGGGAATGCCGGAAAGGGCCATGAGGGTAAGAAGCCCTATGGTCTTTAAGGCAACGGTCTTTCCACCCGTATTCGGCCCCGTTATCACCAAGGTGGTAAAGTTCCTCCCCATTTCAAGATCCAGAGGCACCGTATCCCCGCCCTTCAGCTTGTAAAGAAGCGGATGTCTTCCTCTCACTATGCTTATTCTTCTCTCCTCCCCTATCTGAGGAACAGAGGCATTGTATTTTCTGGCAAAGCGCGCCCTGGCAAAGACCGAGTCCAGATAGGCAAGCACCCTCTGATTCTCCGCAATGGATGCAGCGTGCCTCCCAATAGCTTCGGTGAGCCTTCTTAAAACGCGTTCAATCTCCCTCTTTTCTCTCTCCCTCAAAAGGGCCAGCTTGTTGTTCAGCGGAACCACAAAGCTGGGCTCCACAAAAACGGTTCTTCCCGTGGAGGATGAGTCCACCACGATTCCTTTAACCTGCGAAACCTTCTCAGCCCTTACAGCAAGCACAAATCTGTCGTTTCTCAGGTGAATATTGGTGTCGGAAAGCACCTTTGAAGCAAAGGAGCTTCCTATGAATCTTTTGAGCCTCTCGGTAATCTCGGCCCTTACGGCTCTTATGCTGCTCCTTATGGAGCGAAGCTCATCTGTGGCGTCGTCCTTCACCTCACCATGCACATCAATGGACGCATCAATCTCAGAGATCAGCTCCCTCAACGAAGCGATGTTTCCCGCAAGCCTTGAAAGCGCCGGATATCTTTCGGGATCAAACCTCCTCTTAACCTCTCCGGCAAGAAAAAGCTGCCTCTTCACAAGCAGAATATTGTCTGCAGAGAGGACCGCCCCTTTTACTTTTGCAACCTCAACCAGAGGCGAAATATCCTCAAGCTCCGAAAGGGAAAGCCCCCCTTCCAGATCGCAGAAAAGTACAGCCTCCTTTACCTCCTCAAACCTCGCCCTCGCCTCTTTAAGGCCTGCAGGCCTCAGAGAAAGAACCGCCTTTTTGCCTAAATCGCTTTCTGCAAAAGAGGCTACAAGCCCTAAAAGTTCAAAGAACTCTAAAGGCTCTAGATCGTACATGAAGATTAAACACTATCCCCCCAGCTTCTCCCTCACCTTTTGATTCACGAGCTTGCCATCGGCTCTGCCCCTAACCTTGGGCATGATGGCCTTCATCACCTTGCCCATATCCTTTATTGATGTAGCCCCCACCTCTTTGATGGTCTCATCTATGAGGGCGTCAAGCTCCTCTTCTGTAAGAGGCTGTGGAAGGTATGCCTCAAGTATCTCCAGCTCCTTTTTCTCCTTCTCCACAAGCTCGCTTCTTCCAGCCTTCTCGTACTGCTCTATAGACTCCTTCCTCTGTTTAACCGCCTTCTGTATAACAGCTATCACCTCATCGTCGGTAAGCTCTCCCCTTTTGTCTATCTCTCTATTTTTGATCTCGGAAAGAAGAAGCCTAAGCGTTGAAACCTTAGCAGCATCCTTGGCCTTCATAGCCTCCTTCATGTCTGCCATTATCTTCTCTTTAAGTCCCATCCTTCATCTCCTCCCAATCCCGCTGTTTTTACAGAAACATCCCTAGGATAGGAACCGTGATTTGTCAAGGAAATGCGGATTTTATATTATATTTCCAAAAGCACTTTTTGATTACAGGAGGCTAATAGTGAAAAGCAAAGTAGCTGAAAAATTAAAGCCAGATTTTGAAACAGTTGTCCTTGTTCGGAGCAATTACAAGCCAGAGGATGCCTTACAGGCTGTCCCTGGAAGATATTTTTGTATAATGACAATGTTTGCCAAAGCTGTTACTGAAGGAAGGACTGTCGTTTTTGACCGCGAAACTTATGGATGTCCAGGCGCTTGTGCAGGATTGGGATTTGGAAGTTGCTATGGGAAAGAAGAGTTTGGCGGGTATGATTTCTTTGCTGCGTTCTTCTCGCAAGGATTATCTGCAGCAAATAACAAGGAACTCTACAAAGCTATTGTGGAAAAGATACCCCCTCACGAGCGTAGGAAATTCATTGAGGGAGAACGCTTCCATTGTTCAAAAGAAAAAGCGTATAGGTGGATGACTCAAGAACTGCCTATTTATGACTTTCCCGAAAAATATAGAATCATAAAACCACTGGCTAAATTGGTAGAAGAAGATATTCCAGAATCAGTAATTTTTACAGTTAATCCAGTACAGCTTGCGGCCCTTATAACTTTAGTGGGTTCATTTACGGATGGAATAAATATAACTGTTACTCCTCAAGGTGCTGCTTGTCAAATGATAGGAGCTTACGTATTTAAAGAAGCCAGATCGGATAATCCTAAAGCAGTTTTAGGATTATTAGACCTTGCGGCGATAAAAAATATTCGTAAATTGTTACCAAATAATGTACTCACTTATAGCGTGCCCTGGAAGTTATTTTTACGGATGGAACAGGAAGCTAACAACAGCGTTTTTGAATCTCCTATTTGGAAAGATTTAATATAGTCACAGCAAATACCAAGGGCTTGAAAGCCAATGAATCAGTTGGTAATCCCTAAAGCATGATTTCCGTAGTTATACCTGTATACAATGAGAGAGAGAACCTGCCTGAGCTCTACAGGGAAACCAAAAGCGTTCTTGAAGGCATGGGAACCGACTATGAGATAATTTTTGTTGATGACGGCTCCACCGACGGCTCAGGAGAGGTTCTGGACAGCATAGCCCAACAGGACGAAAAGGTTACCGTGATTCACTTAAGGAGAAATTTTGGTCAGACCGCCGCAATGAGCGCTGGGTTTCACCACGCAAGAGGCGATATCATCGTGACCATGGATGGAGACAGACAGAACGATCCAAAAGACATCCCCAGGCTCATCAAAAAGCTTGAGGAGGGATACGACATAGTCAGCGGATGGAGAAAGGACAGAAAGGATCCCTACTTCACCAGGGTGTTTCCGTCGCAGGTGGCAAACTGGCTCATATCTAGGTTGACCGGAGTTAAGCTTCACGATTACGGCTGCACATTAAAGGCCTACAGGGCAGATATTATAAAAGAACTAAAGCTCTACGGAGAGCAGCACAGGTTCATCCCCGCTTTGGCTTCAGAGCTTGGATGCAGAATAGCGGAAATCCCTGTAAACCACAGGCCCAGAGTTGCTGGAAGGAGCAAGTACGGACTGACAAGGGTCTTTAAAGTGCTTTTGGATCTCATAGTCATCAAGTTTCTGCTCTTCTACAAGGCAAAGCCCATGAGGGTGTTCGGAGGAATAGGAAGCGTCCTCATGCTTCTCGGTGGTGTTCCCTTTTTCTACCTCATTTTTTATAAGATACTTACGGGAGCACCTATCGGACACAGGCCCTTACTTTATATATCCTCTGTCTTTATGCTTGCGGGTCTGCAGCTCATCTGTCTGGGAATCCTGGGAGAGCTCATAGTGAGGGTGTACTTTGAGTCCGAGAACAAAACCCCTTACTACGTGAGAAGCATCGTGAGGAAGGCTTGAAGAGGTATATTTTTCCGCTTCTTACCCTTCTCCTGGTGGTTATCGTTATAGCCAACATTGATCTATCGGAGATAAAACTCTTCTTCAAAAAGGCATCCATCAGCACCATCTTGGAAGCTTATCTTTTCTACATACTGAGCTTTCTGGCGAGAGCAGTCAGATGGAGGATAATGGGAGTTGATGAAAGCATACCCACGCTATTTTCTGTAGTGGCCGTTCATACTTTGTCAAACAATGTGTATCCCGCAAGGACGGGAGAGTTGAGTTTCCTTTACCTGCTTAAAAACCACTCCAAGGCAAGGCTGTCCTCTATTCTCTTCAGCGCGCGTGTTGCCGATATGCTCTGCATAGCACTTTTCATATCCGCATCTCTTATATATGTAACCGTATCAAAGGGAGTGCTAAGTCTAACGTGGATGCTGATTGCAGTTGTTTTTGCCCTTCTGGCACTGTTTATGGTTCTGGGAATGAAGGCGAAAAGGGTTCTGCCTGAAAGAGTCAGGACTTTCGTGGAGGAGTTTATAAGGAACATAAAGGAAGAAGTAAAAAATACTCCCAAAATAATGGCAGTTTCCCTTGCCGTGTGGGCCGTAAAGTTTTACGCCTTTTACCTTCTGACAAAGGCCATCCTTGAGTCCTTGAGATACAGTACAAGCTTCTGGGAAGCGGTATTCGGCGTGAGCTTCGCCGAACTAACCACTGTGCTTCCCCTGCACAGCATAGGAGGTATAGGCAGCTTTGAAACGGGATGGGCAGGAGCCTACATGCTTCTGGGATTTCCAAGAGAAATCGCTTTCACAACGGGACTTACATTCCACCTGTGCCTTCTGGCGTTTTCCATCGCAACAGGGCTTCCCTTTCTGCTGCTCAGGGCAAGGAGGGACTAAACGCAGAGCTGCTTGCTCTGCTTCTTCAGGAACTCAATGAAGATCTCTATAGCAGGTGAAAGCGTTCTTCCCGCCTTAACCACCGCACAGAAGTTCCTCTCCACCTTCAGCCCGTTCACACTAAGAATCTTCAGCTCTCCCCTCTCCAGCTCTTCCACCACCGAAATCTTGGAAACAACGCCGCACCCCAGCCCCCTTTTAACCGCCTCTTTAACCGCCGTGGTGCTTCCTACCTCACTAACTATATTCAAGGAGGAAGCATCTATTCCCTTCTCCACAAGAGCCCTCTCAAAGGTTCTCCTTGTACCAGATCCCGCCTCTCTAAATACCAAGGTAACCTTGGTAAGCTCTTCCAAGGATATTTTGTCCTTGGGAAAATCGGGATAGGTGATCACCACTACCTCATCAGAGCAAAGATCTATATACTTAAGCCTGTCGTCCTCAATTCTATCTCCCACCACTCCCATCTCAAAGATACCCTCGGCTATGCGGGCGGCTATTTCAGAAGAGTCCAAAACCTGTATTCTAAACCTGGTTTTGGGATACTGCTTGAGAAACTCAGGAAGCAATCTGGGAAGTATGTATTCCCCTGGAACGGTGCTTGCCCCTATGGTAAAGGTCCCCTCAACGCTTCCGAGAAAGCGCTTCAGGGCGAGTATGGCCTTCTGCTTAAGCTGAACCATCTCTACCGCATACTCTAGAAAAACCTTGCCCGCAGGAGTGAGGGAGATGCTTTTTCCCTCCCTGTCAAAGAGCTTTACCCTCAGCTCCTTCTCAAGGCTCTGAAGGTGGAGGCTCACCGTGGGCTGGGATATCCCCAAAACCTCCGCTGCCTTGGTGAAGCTCTTCTCCCTCGCTATTGCCACAAACACCTCTATATGCCTTAGCTCCATAATCTCACCTCTTCGTCCTTATATTGCCTACCCTTTTCGTAATCCCTATTTTATCTAAAAACTCCAAATAGGGAATAGCATACTTCCTACTTATGCCCAGCATGTCCTTAAACTCGCCAACGGAAAGCTCCTTTTTTCTGTCAAAAAAGGCGTTCACCTTGGAAACCATGTGATCCGCCCACTTCTTGTGAAGAACGATGTCCGTGCTGACCCTGATCACCCTGTTCTGCTCGGTTAAATACTTCAAGACCCTGCCCCTGTCCTTGGGCGGTATTCTCGCCTCCTCAAAAAGTCTGTCCAGATTGGGAGGCTTCAGCCCGTAGTTGATAAGAAGCCTTTCAAAGGAGCCTACAAGCCTTCTGCTTTCCTCATCCAGCTCCCTCTGCCCCTTAAGCCTTATACCCTTAGAAGAAACCTCAAGCCTCTCCGAAAGAGCAGCTAAAGCGGCAACAGCCTCATCCGACAGAGAAACCTTATGGGAAATTTCAGTAACACCAACATAACCCTTGAGCTTATCCTTTTCCAGCTCGTCCTTGACAAGCTCCTCTATTCTCTCCACAAAGGATTTTGCGGTATCCCTGTGCATGTATAAAGGCCCGGCCTTTACGGCAAGCCCTTCAGATAAGAGGGATTCCAAAACCTCATCCACCTTCCAGGGATCTATACACTTTCTCTTCAGCTCATCCCTTGTGAGCCCCTTTGAAGCCCACTTTAAAAAGAGAGAAATCCTCTCCCTGTCATCCTCGCCCTCAAGAGCCTTCAGCCTTTCTGCCAGCTGAGAGCGCTTGATCCTCTTCCCAGAGGGACAGGCATCCAGTATAACGCCACCTCCGATGGTGAACACGGGAGAGTAGCTCCTCAGAACAAAAGCCTCGCCGTTTACCGCCACAACCTCCTCGTCAAGGTGGATACGGCAGTAGCACTCCTCCCCCGGAAGAAGCTCCTTCCTATCCAGAAGCTTCGCCCTTCCCGTAGCCTCCTTTGTGGCTACGTGGACCCTAACGGGAGCAAGATCCGCAAGAGGCCTTGCATCCTCCAGCAGGAAAAGCTTAACATCCAACATTGTGGAAGGGCTGAAGGCGTCGGGACTCGCAACGACAACGCCCCTTTCAAGCTCGTCCTTCTCAACACCGTGGAGGTTTAAAGCGGTCCTTAAGCCCACATGGGATGAGTCAACATTCTCACCCCTCACCTGAATGTTTCTCACCTTTGCCCTCTTGCCAACGGGAAGCACCTCCACGGTATCTCCCACGCTCACCTTTCCGGAAAAGACCGTGCCTGTAACGACGGTGCCGAAACCCTTAACCGTAAAGACCCTGTCAACCGGAAGCCTGAAGGGACCTATAGAGCTTCTAGGTTCAACCTTAAGTGCTACATCCCTTATGGCATCCACAAGAGCATTGATGTTAAAGCCGGTCTTTGCGGAAACGGGAACTATGGGAGCAGAAGCATAGGGAGTTTTTGCCAAAAAGTCCCTAACATCCTCCAGAGCAAGCTCAAGGGTGGTCTCGTCCACCTTGTCCGCTTTGTTCAAAGCCACAATACAGTGCTTTATCCCAAGTATGCGGCATATATTAAGATGCTCCACGGTCTGCGGCATTACACCCTCATCTGCCGCAACCACGAGAAGAACCATATCTATTCCGCAGGCTCCCGCTATCATGTTCTTTACGAGCCTTTCATGTCCGGGAACATCAATGAAACTGAGGGCTAGATCCTCGGAAAGCTTCCAGTGGGCAAATCCTATGTCTATAGTAATCCCCCTCTTCTTCTCTTCGGGAAGCCTGTCGGTATCTATGCCTGTTATCGCCTTTACCAGTGCGGTTTTTCCGTGGTCTATGTGGCCTGCAGTTCCCACAATCACATACTTCATCTCAAGGCCCTCTCCACCATCTCCACGAGAAGTTCAACCTCCTCCTCTCTAACCGTTCTCATATCAAGAAGTACCCTGTCTTCCTTTATCCTCCCTATAACGGGCACCTTCGGTATGGTTCTCAACCTCCTCTCCACCTCAAGACAATCTCCCTCTATAGCCACACACCAGGTAGGAAGCTTGGCTTCGGGAAGGGCACCGCCTCCTACCGCAGATGTATCCCTAACCAGATCAAAACTCCAGTTAGGCAGCCTCTCCTCCAAAAGGGCCTTTACCCGCTCGGCCCTACTTTTAAGCTCCTCTTCTGTCTGAGACAAAAGAGCAACCACCGGTATCTTCTTGAGATCATTTCCAAGATACAGCCTCAATGTAGCCTCAAGGGCCGCTAAAGTAAGCTTATCTATTCTTAAAACCCTGTTTATGGGATTCTTCCTTATCCTCTCCACAAGATCGGCCCTTCCAAGGATTATTCCCGCCTGTGCCCCTCCTAGCAGCTTGTCTCCGCTAAAGGAAACGAGGTCCACTCCTGCTTTCAAAGATTCCTGAACTGTGGGCTCGTAGGGAAGGCCGAAGCTTCTTACATCCACGAAAAGGCCACTTCCCAGATCCTCGTAAACGGGAACACTGTATTTTTTTCCCAAGGCCACGAGATCCTTCAAAGAGGGACGCTCTGTAAACCCCACAATTCTGTAGTTGCTGGGATGCACCCTCAAGATAAGAGCCGTATTTTCATTTATGGCGTTCTCATAGTCCGACAGCTTCGTTTTGTTGGTGGTTCCTACCTCCCTTAAAATAGCGCCTGCCGAGGTCATCACATCGGGCATCCTGAAGGAACCACCGATCTCTATAAGCTCACCCCTTGAGACTATAACCTCTCTTTCCCTGGCAAGAGTGTTGAGCACAAGAAAAACGGCAGCAGCGTTGTTGTTAACCACCAAGGCAGACTCGCAGCCCGTTATCTTTTTGAGCAGATCCACCACATGTGTGTATCTGAGGCCCCTTTTTCCCTTGGACAGATCGTACTCAAGATTGGAGTAGTTCATGGCAACGGAGGCCATTGCGGAAACTGCTTCCCTCGCCAGAGGAGCCCTACCAAGATTGGTATGAAGCACAACTCCTGTGGCGTTTATCACCCTTCTCAGGGAAGGCTGGGCGAAAACCTCTATTCTGTTCACCACTTCAGAGGCCACAGAATCCTCAGAAACGGCTATATCCGCACCACTCAAAAGCTCCCTCCTCTTTTCCTCAATGACCCTTCTTATGGCCTCAACGACCACCCATCTGGGATAGGTGTTGCAGAGTTTCTGAATCTCCTCTCTTTTGAGAATGCCGTCAACCTTCGGTAACTTTTTTAGTTTTTCCATATTCATAAACCTATCCCAAGCACCACCAAGAGAGCTTCTTCTATGATCTTAACCTCAGATTCTTTCAAAGAAGCCAACCTTTCAGGAATTATTCTTCTAGCATCTATGGCTCTCACCTGATCAATCATAGCATCGGAATCTTTTTCAAGCTTATCCCTTTTTCTTATCCTCACCCTCAAAGGGAAACCACCTTTCAAATGAGTAGTCAGAGATATTACTATGACCGTTGGGTATTCCAAATCCAGTAATTCCTGGGATTGAAAAATAATGGCTGGCCTAACCTTACCAGGCTCAATGCCTCTAGAACCACTAAATTTGACTAAATAGATATCTCCTCTTCTAAAAACCATCCCCTGCTAGCTCATCCAATTGCTCAATATCCTTCAAAGCCTCAAGATCAGATTTTATTTGCTTAGCAGCTTTCACCATTTTCTCAATTATATTCCTCCGTTCCAGCTCCTTAAGATACCTGCGTAAAGCCACTGCTAGTACCTTTTCTTTTGGCTTTCCCGTAAGTTTGGAAAGCTTTTCCATAACTTCAAGCACAGCCTCTTCAACCTTAATAACAGCCATGGGATAACCTCAAAAATTAATGAGGGAGGCGGGAAGCCTCCCTGTGAAGTTTACCTGCCCTGGAAGTTGGGCTTTCTCTTCTCCAAGAAGGCCTTGGTTCCCTCTGTCTTGTCCTCCGTGGCACAGCAGATGCCGAATAGATCAGCCTCTATTCTCAGACCTTCCTCAAGGCTCACCTCAAGCCCTCTGTTCACGGCTTCCATAGCATATTTGACCGCAAGAGGACCTTTGGACATGATGGTCTTGGCAAGCTCTATGGCCTCGTCCATGAGTTTCTCATGAGGAACCACCTTGTTAACCAGCCCTATCTGGTAAGCCTCCTGTGCATCCACCATGCGCCCGGTGAGTATCAGCTCCATAGCCCTGCCCTTGCCAACAAGCCTGGGAAGCCTCTGGGTGCCGCCGTATCCTGGAATGATTCCAAGATTCACCTCAGGCTGGCCGAGCTTTGCCTTCTCAGAGGCAACCCTCAAGGTGCAAGCCATGGCAAGCTCGCAGCCACCACCCAGAGCATAGCCGTTTATGGCCGCTATCACAGGCTTACCGAGGTTTTCTATGAGATTGAAAACCCTCTGGCCCCTTTCAGCAAACTCCTTGCCCTGAAGCGGGTTTAACTCCACAAGACCACTTATGTCAGCACCTGCCACAAAGGCCTTGTCTCCTGCACCTGTAAGAATCACCGCCTTCACCTGAGGATCATCCTTTAGCTCTGTAAAGCACTTCTCAAGCTCATCAATCACCGTGGCATTAAGGGCATTAAGTACCTTGGGCCTGTTGATGGTAACAACTGCTATTCCGTCTTCCCTTTTCTCCACAATAAGCGTTTCATAGGCCATAGCCGTCACCTCCCATTAGGTTTTGTCCTCGTAAACATAAAAGCCCCTTCCCGTCTTTCTTCCAAGATGGCCTGCCCTGACCATCTGCCTCAGAATGGGCGCAGGCCTAAACTTGGGATCACCAAACTCTTTATAAAACACCTCCAAAACATCCAGCGTAATATCCACTCCCACAAGATCTATCAGCGCTAAAGGACCAATAGGCATGTTTGCACCAAGCTTCATGGCCTCATCTATCTCCTCAACCGTTCCCACACCCTCCATGTAGGCCCACGCCGCCTCGTTCATATAGGGCACAAGTATCCTGTTCACGATAAATCCAGGCTGATCCTTGGTCTTTATGGGAGATTTGCCCATCTTCTTGGCAAGCTGATAGGCAAGTTCCACCGTTTCATCGGAAGTGGTAAGCCCCTTTACTATCTCCACCAGAGGAAGAACCGGCACAGGATTGAAGAAGTGCATACCCACCACCTTATCAGGTCTGCTAGTGGAAGCGGCTATCTCGGTTATGGAAAGAGAAGATGTGTTCGTGGCAAGAACCACCTCGGGCCTTGTGATCTTGTCAAGCTCACCGAAAAGCTCCTTCTTAAGCTCCATCTTCTCAAAGACCGCCTCTATCACGTAGTCAGCGTCCTTGAGATCGTTAAGATCTTTGGTGGTCTTTATCCTGCTGATAACCGCATCCGCCTCTTCTTGGGTCATCTTGCCCTTCTTTACTATCCTGCCCAAGCTCTTTTTGATGATGTTCATGCCCCTTTCAAGGGCCTCGTCCGATATATCCCTCAGAATAACGTTGAATCCAGAAGCCGCCGCAACCTGTGCAATGCCAGAACCCATGGTTCCCGCACCGCACACACCAATGGTTTTAATATCCTCCAGCTTCATCGCTACACCTCCAGAAAATTTTATTTGCTTTAAATTTAGTTAAACATAACGAGAGAAAATTTTCAATCAACCCTTTGATTCAGGCCCTATCAAGCTATATTCATAAAGGCGACATGAAGGTGGCCTTTTACGCAATAGGGTGCAAACTGAACCAGTTTGAAACCGAGTTTATGAGGGAGCAGTTTGAAAAGGCGGGCTGGAAGATAGTGAACTTCAGAGAAAAAGCAGATGTTTACATTATAAACACCTGCACAGTAACAGCCCAGGCAGACGCCAAGGCCAGACAGAGCATAAGACAGGCTCTAAAGAGGAATCCAAATGCCCTGGTGGTTGCCACAGGCTGTATGACGCAGCTTTTTCCAGAGCAGGCCCTAGAGGCAGGAGCGCACGTGGTTACAGGAAACGAGGAAAAGCTTCACATGCCAAGTATCGTTGAGGAAGCCTTAAAGGGCGGAATTCCCCTCGTAAGGATCTCCCCCTTCAGCAGAAGCTTCAACCCCATGCCCATAGAGGGCTTTCACAACCACTCCAGGGCCTTCGTAAAGATACAGGAGGGGTGCAACAGAAGCTGCTCCTACTGCATAGTCTGGAGGGCGAGAGGGCCCGCGAGGTGCGCAGATGAGGACTTTGTGGTAAATGAAGTCAAAAGGTTGGTGGATGCGGGCTTTGAAGAGGTGGTGCTCACAGGCACCCATCTTGGACTTTACAGAGGAAAGAGAAGCAACCTTGTGGGATTACTGGAAGAGCTTCTAAAGATAGAAGGGCTCAAAAAGATAAGGCTCTCATCCCTTGAGCCAACGGAAATCTCCGATGAGCTAATCTATCTCATGGCGTCAACGGATAAGATCGCCAAGCACCTGCACATCCCGCTTCAAAGCGGAAGCGACAGGATACTTAAACTAATGAAGCGCCCATACACAGCGAGATTCTTTGAGGACCTCATAATGAAGATATGGGAAAAAATCCCCACGGTTGGGATAGGGCTGGATGTCATAGTAGGCTTTCCCACAGAAACAGAGGAAGACTTTGAGGCCACATACAGGCTCATTGAAAGGTTGCCCATATATTACATGCATATCTTCTCCTTTTCCCCCAGACCCCAAACACCTGCAGCAGATATGAGACCGCAGGTTAGGCCGGACATAAAGAGAAAGAGATGGGAAAGGTTGAACGAGCTAAAACAGAAAAAGAAAAGGGTGTTTGTGGAAGGCTTATTAGGAAAAGAGGTGGACGCGGTGGTTGAGGGAAGAAAGAGCAGAGAAGGCTACAGCATGGCAGTTTCAGAAAATTACATCACACTTTTGGTAAAGGAGGACATCACCCACCTAAAAAGAAAGGTTCTGAAGTTCAAGCTCTTAAAGCGAATTGAGGATAAAGCCCTAGCCTCAGTAGCCCAAAAGCCTTCCCACGTTGTATATCAAGCTTGAAACCACCCAGGGCACAATGGTGGTTATGGCCAAAGACATACCCACCATGCTCCAGCCAAACTCCTGATAGATTATACCCAGTGTGGAGATGCAGGGCATCCAAAGCAGACAAAACACCATGTAGCAGAAGGCCTGAAGAGGCGTAAAGGAGTGAGCTATGCTTTTAGCCACCTCCCCCAGCTCCTCTTCTTCTCCCGAGAACACGCTGCTCTTCCAGGACATGAATATATTTCTAAAGGCCTCTTTGAAGGCACCAAAGAAAGAGACCACCTGCTCTTTGAGATCCTCTCTAAAGGAGCCAGGGTTAATCTCTTCAGAGCTGTAGCTGGAAGAAGCCCCTCCGTATAGCTGCCCCAAAGCACCCACCACTATCTCCTTGGCAGCAGTCCCTGGGATAAGCGCAGCAACTGTTCTCCAGTCGTGGCCGAAGCCTGCAGGCACAAACACAAAGGAAATCCCCCTTGAGAATCTTCCCAACAGAGACTTCTCAACGGGAGCACCAAAGGGGATGTTCAAAAAGAGCCACAGTATAACCATAGCTAGGGTTATTATGGTTCCAGCCTTTCTTATAAATGCCTTAGTCCTGAACCAGGCGGAGTTCCATATCATCTTCAGCGTGGGAAGCCTATAAGGAGGAAGCTCCATGATAAAAGGCGGAGCCTCACCAGAAAACACGGTCCTTCTGAGGACCAAACCCACTATTAGAGAAACCAGCATTCCCAGAAGGTACATGAGAAACACCACCTCTGCCCTGTGCCTCACAAAGAAGATGCCCGTAAAAAGCGCGTATATGGGAAGCCTCGCTCCGCAGGACATAAAGGGAACAAGAAGCGCTGTGAGCTTTCTGTCCCTTTCGTTCTCCAGCGTTCTTGTGGCAAGGATAGCTGGCACATTGCACCCAAAGCCTATCACCAGCGGGATGAAGGACTTTCCGTGAAGCCCAACGGCGTGCATCACCCTGTCCATGAGAAAGGCAGCCCTTGCCATGTAACCGCTTTCCTCAAGAAGGGCCATAAATATGTAGAGGATCAGCATAAGAGGGATAAAGGATAGGACCAGACCCACACCCTGAAATATACCCCCCACAACGAGGGAACGAAGCCACCCGGGCAGGTGAGCCTGATACAGAAGGTAGGAAATCCACTTTCCCAGAAACCCATTAATAAAGCCGTCCATCCAGTCAATAAAAGGGGCACTGCCGTCAAAGGTAACCTTGAACATGAGGTAAACCATCACGAAGAACACAGGAAGTCCCAAAACTCTGTTGAGCAGCACCTTGTCAATGATATCAGTAAGCTCCATCTTGTGCTGGATGGGCCTCTTGAACACCTCCTTCAAAAGTCCGTTTATGTAGCCGTATCTCTGCTCTGCAAGCACGGTTTCCACATCGTCCCCGTAATGGGCCTCTATCCGCTCTACAGCTTCTTCCACGAAGGACACATCCAGCTTTATCTTGGAGAAAAGCTTTTCGGAAAAAAACCCATCCCCTTCAAGGAGCTTTACCGCACTCCAGCGGATAGGATAGGGACAACCCGCCTCTTTGAGCCTCTTTTCTATCTTTGACAGCTCCTCCTCTATGATCCTTTTGAAGCGGACCTTTCTAGGAACACGGCTTTTTTCCACCACCTCCAGCACTGCGTCCAGAACCTCATCAACCCCTTTTCCCTTGGTGGCCGCCGTGGGCACACAGGGCACTCCCAAAACCCTCTCAAGCATCTTGAGATCAAGCTGATAACCCTTAGACTGGAACTCATCCCACATGTTGAGGACAACCACCGTAGGTATCTCAAGATCCGCAAGCTGGGTGGTCAGGTATAGGTTGCGCTCTAAATTGGTGGAGTCAAGCACATTTACAACGGCATCAGGGCGCTCTTCCAGCAGAAACTCCTGTGAGATCCTCTCCTCAAGTGTGTATGGAGAAAGGCTGTAAATGCCGGGAAGATCCACAAGCCTGAACTCAACGCCTCTATGGGTAAAGAAAGCTTCTTTCTTCTCAACGGTGACCCCAGGCCAGTTTCCCACCTTCAGCTGGGCACCGGAGATGGCATTTATAAGAGCGGTCTTTCCCACATTGGGATTCCCCACAAAGGCTATTACGATCCTTTCCTTCACAGCTGCTCAACCTCAACAAGATCTGCCTCGCTCTTTCTCAGGGAGATGCGGGTGCCCTTTATAACCACTTCTATGGGATCCCCTAAAGGGGCTATGTGTTCAACCTTAAGCTTTTCACCCTTAACCAATCCCATCTCCCTCAACCTTCTCTTCAGAAACCCGTTTCCCCCAATGTGTACAACCACGGCCTCTTTTCCCAGCTCAAGCTCCGACAGCCTCATCGTTGTAAACCTCACAGTAAACCTTCATGGCCTGCCCCCATCCCAGGGCCAGCCTTGTGCCGTTCACCTTAACCACCACAGGGCCAGGGCCACTTTTCAAAATCTCCATCACAATCCCCGGCACAATGCCCATGGCCTCCAGCATGCTTCTTATGCCCCTTCCCCCAGCTATTCCTTTCACCACTACCCTTTCTCCCTCCTTGCACATGGCAAGTGGCACCATAGCCCTCCCTCGTTTGATATGTGTTAGTATCATCTAACACTCAGCTTGTCAAACACACTGCAGGATAAATCTCTTTCCTAGCTTTAAATAAATCCTCGGGAAAATCCACTTCAATCCAGGGAAAACCAGCAATATCAAGAAAGTAAAGAGGCCTAAACTTCAAAAACTCCCTAAAGGCAGCGGGAAACCAGTCCTTCACCCTTCCCAAGCTCACAAGACTCTTTAAGGCGTCTTTTAGAACCTCCAGGGCCTCTCCGCGAAACCTCACCACTCCAAGGTTCTCTCCAAAAGCCTCACGGGGATCTAGGTTTTTTCTTATGTCCACCACCAGACCATCCTCAACCTTCACCTTCATGGTCTCTTCATCCAAAAAAGAAGAAGAATCAACGGTTATCACCGCATCCCTATCGTCCATCAAAAGGGATTCCAGTATCCCTTTGTGAAACAGCACATCGGCATTCATAACCACCACATCGCCTTCCATAAAGGGGAGGGCAAGAAAGGCGGAGTAAAGGCTGTTAGTGCTTTCATAGTCTGGATTATCAATGTATGTTATCTCAGGACCCAAAACCTCTTTTATCCTCTCACCCCTATACCCAACAACCACCGCAATTTTTCCAACGCCACAGAGTTTAAGAAGCCTCACCTGATACTCTATTATTGTCAAACCGCTTGCTTCATCAACCTCCAAAAGCGCCTTGGGCACCTCCTTAGTATAAGGAAGAAGCCTTTTGCCCTGCCCTGCTGCAAGAAGAACAGCTCTCACTCCAAAAGCTCCCTTATGTAAGATACAGCAACCTCCGTGGCCCTCCCAGGATTGTAGAAGAGAAGTTCCTTCAAATAAAGTCTCTCCTCTTCATAAGCCTCCGGATGCTCCAGGGACTCAACAAGCACCTTCCCCAAGGCAGAAGGATCCGGCCTTTCAACCAAGGGACCCGTTCTAAAGAGCATGGCTTCGTCCGCAGTATCTTTGTACCTTCTATGATATGAGGGAACGAAGAGATAAACTATGGGCCTGTTAAGCAGAAGATACTCGTTGGCAACAGAACTTAGATCGGTTATGAGCACATCAGACACTGCCATGGCAGGAACAATGTCCACACCTTTGTACACGCAAACGCCCCTGCTCTCCCACTCGGAAAGCTTCCTTTGCCACCTTTCCTTCCTCAAAGAGTGATCGTGAAGCTTAACTATAAGTCCCCCCCCTAGATTCAGCACTACATCCACCACAAGATCGCCGTAAAGCTCAAGAGAGGAAGCTGCACCCCAGGTGGGAGCGTAAAGTGCCACGAAGCCTTCCCCCTCCAATCCCAGAAATGCCCTAGCTTTTTCCTTTGTCCAGGTGCCGTCAACCAGAGGATCCAGCTTGGGCATACCCACCTTAAGGATCCTAGGATCCTCCTCCCTTAATATCCCCTTCTCCACAAAGCGTCTGAGCATGTAAGGTCCCACTATAAAGAGCCTGTCGTAGTCCAGCACCTTGTAAGTGTAGGCCCTGCCTTTAAAGGAAACACCGTGAAAGGTGTGCACCCTAACCTTGGCCCTTTTGGCCAAAAGATAAATGTCGGAGGATATGTACATGTCCCACTTCAAGAACTTGGAAAAAAAGGGATTAACCAGCTTCACATCCCAGCCTGCCCTTTCATAAAGCTCCTTCAGCCCCATACCCAAGGGCTTCCCCGTTCCTTTTATGCAGTATTCGTCTTTTATCCTCTCATAAATGGTGCTGAGACAGACAAGATTCATGGGCACCCTGGCAAAGACCAGTATCTTCTTCATAACAAAGTCCCGTAGACCCTCTCCAGGTTCTCGGCTTGCCTTTCAATGGAGAAAAAGCGGCAGGACAAAACGAACGCATTCGCGGAAAGTTTTTTAAGCTTTTTGGGATTAAAGATGCCTTTGAGAATACAAGAAGAGGCCGAACCGCAGTCCTTATCTATTATCAGGCCCGTGTGCGCTCCATCAATAAACTCCGGATTTCCAGAAACGGGCGTTGTGGCAACGGGAACGCTGTACAACATGGCCTCCCTTACGCTTCCCGTAAAACCCTCACCCTTTAAAGAGGTGCAAAGAAGCATGTCCAAACCGGAGTATATCTTCTCAAGATCCTCCTCGTGCCCCATAAAACAGACAAGCCCCTCAATGCCCTTGTAGTGCTCGCGGAATTTCTCTTTGCTTCCCGAGCCGAACACCAAAAACTTAACCTTAGAAAGCTTCTCGGCGATACGCGATGCTATGCAGAAAAACAGGGGATACCCCTTTTTGCCCTTCAAAGCCGCAACTATCCCCAACCTGAAGGAGCTTGAGGGCTTTTTGTTTATTTTCAGGAAAGGAGCACTTCCGTAAACAACGAAGATTCTCTCCTCCGGCACACCGCACTCCACCAAGGCCCGCCTTACGGCGTGCGAGACCGCAACAGTGAAAATGGGAAAAGCCTTTAAACACCACCTGCTAAAGCCCTTAACAGGATAGGTTGTTCCTCTCTGAAAGACCACAGGCTTTCTCAGAACAAGAACAGTAAAAAAGGCTATCCTTAAAGCCACAGGCTTGTGGGCGTGGATCACATCAAACTCTCTGGACAGCCTTAAGAGCCTCAAAAGGCTAAACGCAGAAAGCCTTATGCAAAAAAAGTCAAAGTCCTCTGGTAATTCCAAACCCTCACATGTGCTTCTGTTGAGCACAACGGCAACCCTGTGGCCTCTGAGGGAGAGACCCCTTGACATCCTCAAAAGCTGAACGGCACCTCCCCTGAAGAAGGCGTCATGAGAAGCGATGTGCAGTATCCTCATGACACCTTGGGAATAGCGCAGATGAACCTAAATACACCCTCCCCCGCATTCACAAACTGATGAGGAACATTCGGCGGAACATACACAAAGAAACCCTCCTCCACCTCAAAGCTCTCATTTCCTATAAATACCCTCCCCCTTCCCGAAAGCACATAGACCTGATGCTCCCACGGGTGGCTGTGGGAAGGCGTATTTCCCCCAGGCTCCACCTCAAAAACCCTCATAACAAATGAGCCCTCATCCGGGGAAAGCACCCTCATCCTCACGCCCTTAACCCCCGGCTCCTGAGGTACTACCTCTTCAAAGTCCTTCGCCCTTTTTACCAGCATGACCAGCCTCCAAAAGCTTCTTCACATCCTGAGAAAAACTGTTCAAAGCCCTTTTAACACAGGAACTTAGGTCATACAAACAGTCCTGTGCATAATAAAGGTGCTTGTTCACACATACCTTGCCGCAAAGTGCACATTTTGCATCAAGTATAAATCTGGTTTGGGGGCCGTTTCTTTCAAAATAAAAGGCGTTAATGCTTATTTTCAGCCTTTCGGTTCCCCTCTCCGAAAATCCAAAAGATGCATCTAGATAGCTCTTCAGAAGGCAAGAGGGTGAGCAGAGCCAGAGAGTTCTGGGAAGATACAAAAAGTAGCCATTTTCAAGCACCAGTATTCTTCTGCTGTCCAGCTCCATAGGCACATATAGATCAAGACTCACACAGGGATAGGAGCCCAAAGGATGAACCCCAAACCCTATGTACCTGAAGTTTGTCTCCCTTGCAGGAAAACAGGAGGTTAAGCCCAGAAGCACAAAGACCAAAAGCTTCCTCATCCCTCACCTTCCGTATATGAGCACGCTTGGGCGCGCCTCAAGCTCCTGTATGAGCATGTCCGCCCTCTTTACGCTACTTCTCGCCTCCTTGAGAAGCTCCACCGCCTCATAAAGCACCTGCTCCCTGAAGGTGTTGGAGGTTTCATTTAGGCTGCACACCAAATCGTTTATGCGAGAAAGGGTATCGTTGAGGTTTCTCATAGTGCTAGAGGCCCCTGCCGCAAGTCTATCCGTTTGGGACAAGACCTTCTGAAGTCTTCTTTCAACCAGCAAAAGCTCTTTCGTGGCCATTCTCAGATTAGCCGTTATGGCGCCTATGTTGCTTATGGTTTCATTGCTCAACAGCATGTTGAGCCTCGTCACAAGCTCATCCACACGGGCCATAAGCTCAGGAAGGGAGCGGGAAATCTTCTGAATACCTGAAAGCTCAAGCCTTATAACGGGATACACCTTGCCGTCCAGCTTCACCAAAAAAGGCTTCCCCTTCCTTCCACCGGAAAGGCTGATGTAGGAAAGCCCCGTTATCCCTTGAGGAAGAACCATGGCCACGGTATCCGCGTGTATGGGCACTCCCTTCTTTATCTTTAGAAAGATCCTTATAACCTCGGGATCCTTGGGATCTATGGATATGCCGCTTACCTTTCCCACATCAACACCTTTGTACCTAACAGGAGATCCCACCCTCAGCCCATTCACGGCCTCCTCCGTGAGAATCACATACACATCGGCCTTCTCACCCCTGTACCCGTAGATCCAGAAGACAAATCCTAAAGAAACGAGGGTGAGCAGTGTTAAAAAGATACCCACAATAACATACCTAGGCTGTGACTCCACCCAAAAACCTCCTTCCCCTCTCCCCTGAAAGAAGCGTTTTTATCCAGGGATCATCAACCCTCTCTAATCCCTCAACAGGACCAATGTAAACTACCTTCCCATTGGAAAGCACCGCCACTCTGTCAGATATGAGTAGACTGGGAAGATCGTGGGTTATCATCACAACAGTGATGCCCATAAGCCGAGAGATGCTATTTATGGTTCTGTCAAACTCATCGGCACTTATGGGATCCAGCCCGCTTGTAGGCTCGTCAAGAAAGAGTATCTCAGGATCAAGAGCCAAGGCCCTTGCAAGCCCCGCCTTCTTCCTCATTCCCCCTGAAAGCTCGGAGGGATACATGAAAAAGACATCCTCTGGAAGGTTGGCGAGTCTAAGCTTCAGCATGGCCATCTCACATGCCATATCCTTGGGCACCCTGCTTCTCTTCCTTATGGCGTAAACTATGTTCTCACCAACGGTTATAGAGGAGAAAAGGGCAACAGACTGGAAAAGCACCCCCATTCTATTTCTCAACCTCTGCCTTTCGGAAGAGGAAAGGGAAAAGGCATCAACCCCGTTAAAAAGCACCTTCCCTGAAACAGGCTTTTTCAGCAAAAGAAGCACCTTCAAAAGGGTGCTTTTCCCCGAACCGCTTCCCCCCACTATGGAAAGGATCTCACCCCTTCTCACAGTAAGGCTCAAGCCGTCGTGCACCACCCTGCTACCGTAAGCGGTCTTGATGCTGTCAACAACGATTATATCCCCAGCCATCTGTACACCACTGAAAAAACGGCATCTATTACTATCACACCGAACAGGCTCATAACAACGCTCTCTATCACATTAAATCCCACGCTTTCCGCCTTCTTCTCCACAGAAAAGCCCTTCCATGTGCCAACAAGGGCTACGAAAAAACCAAAAAACGGCGCCTTAACGATCCCTGCCCAGAAGTGGTGCGGAAGAAGCACAGCTTCCATTCTTCTAATAAACTGGCCAAAGCCTATGCCCAATACCCCGTTTGCCACAAGCATCCCACCAGCTATACCCACCAGGTCCGCAAAGACCACAAGAAGCGGCGTTATAATGGTGAGGGAAAGAACCCTTGGAAGCACAAGGGACGCATAGGGAGAAACGCCCATCACTTCTAGAAAGTCTATCTCTTCATTCACCTTCATAAGTCCTAGGGTTGCGGTGTAGCTGCTTGCGCTTCTTCCCGATATGAGAACCGCCACAATGAGAGGGGCAAGCTCCCTCACAACGGAAAGCACCACAAGATCCACTATAAAAATGTTGGCTCCAAAGCGGGCAAGCTGGGCAGCGCTCTGATAGGCTATGACCACACCTATAAGAAAGGAAAGGATCCCTATTATGGGAAGGGCGCGAAGGCCCATGTTTTGAATATCATTGAAAAAGCCCCTTATATCAAAGTCTCTGATCCTTAAAACGCCCTCAAGAGCAAGCCTTCCAACGAAACCAAAGAACGAGAGATACCTGTATACTAAGGGGAAAACAGAAACCCCCCTTTTAGGCCTTGGACAGGCCTTTTCCCTCTGGATAGCTATCTGGATAAGCCTCTCAAACCCAGGAGAAAGACCCCTTAGATCCCCTATGGAAAGGCCGTTGCCCTCCATAACTTTCACAACAAATAAAGCACCATAAGTATCCATGCGGGAAACACCGGAAAGATCTATCTCTCTGACCCCGCTAAAAGAGGCATCTGGAAAGGAAGCACCCAAGGTGTTTATACTCCAATCCCCTGAAAGAAAGAGAACGCCACCCTCAAACCGCATGCTGGGAAAGGACAACTAGGGCATCCCTCCCTATCCTTCTGGCTGAGATAAGGGAAAACCTTACAGCCTCAGAGATTCTTTCAGGAGCCAGCTCCTTAAGCACGGACCTTCCGTCTCCGAGGATCATGGGAGCCACGATGACCTGAATCTCATCCCAAAGCCTCCTCTTAATAAAAGAGCCGAGTAGCTTTGCCCCTCCCTCCACAAGAAGCGTCGTTATTCTCCTTTCGCCTAACTGAGCAAGCACCTCCTCCAGATCCACCCCATCATTACCCTTTACCTCAACCACCTCAACCCCTCTCTCCTCAAGGGCCCTGGCCTTTTTATCGTCAATTCTACACGCAAAAAGGATTGTTTTTGGAGGTGTTTTAAAGAGCTTCAGATCCAGAGGAAGCTCCATGCGCTCATCCAGAACCACCCTAACGGGACTGACTCCTTTACAGAGCCTCACCGTAAGCTGAGGATCATCTATCAGGGCGGTCTGTTTTCCCGCAAGCACCGCATCTGCAAAGGCCCTTAGCCTGTGAGCATGCCTGAGAGCAACAGGAGAGCTTATCCACCTGGAGTCTCCTTTTAGCGTTGCGAGCTTTCCGTCAAGGGTCTGGGCCCACTTGAGAATGACATAGGGCCTCTTCTCCTTTATCCACTTAAAAAAGCCCCTGTTTAACCTAACGCAGAGGTCTTCCAGCACCCCCACCCTGACCTCTACACCGTGCTGCTTCAGTATGGAAACGCCTTTTCCGGCCACCAGCGGATTGGGATCAAGGGTCCCCACCACCACCCTCTTTATCCCGGCCTTTATGATGGCCTCCGTGCAGGGAGGAGTCTTCCCCCAGTGGCAACAGGGCTCAAGATTCACATAGAGGGTGCAACCGCGGGCTTTATAATCCAGCTTTTCAAGGGCATCCCTTTCGGCGTGCAGGGCACCAAACCTCTTGTGATAACCTTCTGCTATAATCTCTCCGTCCTCGGAGACGACCACAGCCCCAACCATGGGATTGGGGCTTGTAAGGCCCTGCCCCCTTCTCGCGAGGGCAAGGGCCCTCTTCATGTAGTACTCGTCAGACCTCATAGACCTCAAAGGGCCTTTCCGCCCCTCTTACCTCCAATATCCTGTTGTTGTCATCCACAAAGACTACGGTAGGCGTCCACTTAACCGCCACCTCATGTGGCATGTTCACATAGCAGGCTATTATTATCTTGTCCCCAACGGCCACCTTCCTAGCTGCGGCACCGTTGAGGCATATAACTCCGGAACCGGGCTCTCCCTCTATCACATAGGTGTTGAACCTCTCGCCGTTGGTGATGTTCCAGATTTCCACCACCTCATAGGGCAGTATCCCAGAGGCGTCCAAAAGCTCCTTATCAATGGTGATGCTTCCCACATAGTTTAAGTTTGCCTCTGTCACCGTGGCCCTGTGGATCTTGGCAAAAAGCATCCTCCTCATAAGCTCTCTCATAGCTCATCCACCCCCAGCTGAACGTTGTCTATAAGCCTGGCCGGTCCCACAAAAACGGCCAGGGCCACAAGCGTGCCCTTTTCTACCCTCTCAACAGGCTTGAAGGTTTCCGGATCCACCACCTCCACATAGTCTATCTTAGCGAGAGGCTCCGCCTCTATAACCTTTCTCGCAGCCTCTCTTATCTTGGCAGCATCCCTTTCCCCCTCTTCATAAAGCCTCACCGCCTCCTTAAGCGCCCTGTAGAGGCAGGTTGCAGCCTTTCTCTCCTCCTGATTGAGGTAGGTGTTCCTGGAGCTCATGGCCAGACCATCTGGCTCCCTCACAATGGGAACGGGTACAATCTCAAGGTCCATGTTAAGATCCCTTACCATGTTCTTTATAACCACAAGCTGCTGGAAGTCCTTTTTCCCAAAGTAAGCCCTGTGAGGATTCACGATGTTAAAGAGCTTTATACAAACCGTAGTAACCCCTCTAAAGTGGCCAGGGCGGGAAGCTCCGCACAGCCTCTCCGTTATATCCACCACCTCCACATAGGTCTTGTAGCCCTCCGGATACATCTCCTCCACGGAAGGATGAAAGACCGCATCCACCTTGTAGGGCTCAAGAAGCCTCATGTCTCTTTCAAGATCCCTAGGGTATCTTTCGTAATCCTCATTGGGACCAAACTGAGTGGGATTCACAAAGATGCTCACAACCACCCTGTCATTCTCCTCCCTCGCCCGCTTCACCAGTGCCAGATGGCCATCGTGGAGGTACCCCATGGTGGGAACGAAGCCTACGGTTTCCCCCGCCTGCCTCCACTGCCTCACAAGGGACTTCATCTCATCTATCTTCTCCACCAGCTTCATACCCTCCTCCTAAAGGTAGGAATGCTCCTCATCGGGAAACTTGCGTTCCCTCACCTCATCAGCATACCTCTTTATAGCCTCCACTATCTCCCCCCTAAGCTCAGCATATCTTTTCACAAACTTGGGCTTGAACTCCTGGAAAAGACCAAGAACGTCGTGATAGACCAGAACCTGACCGTCACAGTAAGGACCAGCCCCTATTCCGATTGTGGGAATACTCAAGCTCTCCGTTATCTCTTTAGCAAGGTTCATGGGAACCGCCTCAAGTACGATGCTGAAGCATCCAGCCTCCTCCAGAAGTTTTGCGTCTTTTTTGAGCTTTTCGGCGGTCTCCTCGTCCCTTCCCTGCACCCTGTAACCGCCTATTTTGTGGATGGACTGAGGCGTAAGACCTATGTGGCCCATCACGGGAATGCCCGCAGAGGTAATCTTCCTTATGGCCTCAAGCACCTCCTCTCCGCCCTCTAGCTTAACCGCATGGGCCCCCGCCTCCTTTATAAACCTTCCCGCATTGTCCAAAGCCTGCTCAGGAGAAAGCTGATAGCTCATAAAGGGCATGTCCCCCACAACCAGTGCTCTTTTGCTTCCCCTCACAACGGCAGCGGTGTGCCTCAGCATGTCCTCCATGGTGACAGGAAGGGTACTGTCGTATCCAAGCACCACCATTCCCAGGGAATCCCCCACGAGGATTATGTCCACCCCTGCCTCATCCACCATCTGGGCGGAGGGATAGTCGTAGGCGGTTATCATAACTATGGGTTCCTTTCCCTTTTTGTTCTGGATGTCCACGACAGTTACTCTTTTCACAAGCCACCCCCTATTAAAAAAGGCCCTTCCGGACCGAGCCGGAAGGGCCTTAGTTTTCCTCCCCTGCCGTCTCGGTCCCCAGAATCAGGGATCCAAGCGGCCTACTTAACTAATTATTAAACTAAAGCGTTATTGTCAAGGAATCCTCTGTTCTTCTTCCTTATAAAGGTCTCCTTTGTTTTCAAGATACTGTGCCTCAACAACACCGATTGCCGCAAGGTGAGCAATATCCGTAGGCGTTGCCCCCCTCTGTAGCACCTGCACGGATCTGCTGAGGCCCT
>JALVZS010000123.1 GCA_027022065.1 bacterium | reverse complement strand
GTGGAGCTCGTTGAAGGTGTGGAAGAACTCCTCTTGTGTTCTGTCCTTTCCCGCTATAAACTGTATGTCATCTATGAGAAGCACATCGGTTTTCCTGTATTTACTGCGGAACTGGCTCATTTTGTCGTTTTTTATACTCTCTATGAGCTCGTTCATGAACTTCTCTGCCGATGTGTATATCACCTTAAGGTGTCCCTTTTCCTTAAGAACCTTGTGGCCTATGGCGTGTAGAAGGTGTGTCTTTCCCAGACCCACTCCTCCGTAGATGAAAAGGGGGTTATAAACCTTCCCCGGCTTTTCCGCCACCGCAAGGGCAGATGCGTGTGCAAACTGGTTGCTTGCACCCACTATAAAGTTCTCAAATGTATACTTGGGATTGAGCTGTGGCTGGGGAAATTCCTGCCTCTTTTCTGGCTTTGCTTTTTCCTTCTTCTCTTTCGCCTCTACGATGTACTCTAGGGTGAGGTTGTCCATTCCCAAAACCTTGGTCATGGCCTCCTTTATGGAGGATTCGTAGTTCTCCGAGATCCAGCTTTTGTAGAACCTGTTGGGAACCTTGATAATGATCCTGTTTCCCTCTATGCCTAAGAACTCTGCAGGCTTGAGCCATGTCTCCACGCTGTTTCTGGATATGCTTTTTTCAAGCTCCTGTAGCACCTGTTCCCATATGTTCAAGGAATCCATGGATTTTCTCCAGATCTCCTAAAGTTTTCCACAACGGGTGCTGAAGAAATCCACAGGAAAAAGTCTAATAATTTTAAGGAGTTAGTTAAAAACACTGAAATAACCCTCAAAAGTTTTCCACAGGTTTTTCCACAACGGCATGTTGCGGATTTCCAAGCATTTTTTCTATATCAGAAGGCGGAAGGTGTATCAATGGCAAGCTACGTTCTGTGTTTGGGCTCCAATGTGGGGGGCAGGCTAAGAAACATGCTGGCTGCTGCCCGTATAATAGGGGAAAGCTTTAAGGTAAAGGGTGTGTCTTATGTTTACTTGACAGAGCCTTTGGGCCCTCCTCAGCCGTGGTTTTTGAACGCCTGCGTGGAGGTTGAGTCAGAGCTTGATCCCTTTCAGATGCTGGAGTTTTCAAAGCGATTGGAAAAGGCGGTTGGGAGGATCCACAGGTTCAACAAGGGTCCCAGGGAGATAGATGTGGATATCATATGGAGTTCCTCTGGAGAGGTCAAAACAGATGTTTTGGTTGTGCCTCATCCTTTCTGGAGCAGGAGGAGGTTTGTTGTTAGGTGCCTGATTGATCTGGGCTTTGAGAGGCTTGACGGGGTGGAGCTTCGCACTCTTGAAAGAAAGCTTTCCTCTCAGGCGCTTGTGAGATCTTTTTGTGCATCATACATGCTGAGGGATACCCTGCTAAAGCCCTAATATTCTTAAAGTTTCTTTTAAAAGCTCTTCTGGTGCTTTATTACCGTCCAATACATGGCAGTTTCTCAGAAGCTTTCCTGCTCCAAGGTAGCCCTTCCTCACCCTTTCGTGAAACTCTAAAGGCTCTGACTCTATCCTGTCCTTTTTGTTAAGCCTTGCTAGGGATACCTCCGCGGGAGTGTCTATTATAAGGATTACCTGCGGCAGAAGTTTTGAGCAGGATACAAGGCACAGATTTAAGATTTCCTCTGGTGTGAGAAGGCCCCTTCCGTACCCCTGATAGGCTACTGTGGATAGAAGGCATCTATCCGATATAACCCAAAGGCCTTTTTCAAGGGCAGGCCTGACCACCTTTTCTATGTGCTCTGCCCTGTCAGCAAGGTATAAAAACAGCTCTGTTAAAGGGTGCATGTTTTGGGAAAGCACAAGCTCTCTTATGCTCTTGCCAAGCTCTGTTCCTCCAGGCTCCCTGGTGAGGATTGCCTTTATTCCTTTTGCCTTTAGAGATTCAAAGAGTAGCTTGCAAAGGGTGCTCTTTCCGCATCCCTCAATGCCCTCAATTGCTATGTAGAGGGGCCTCAAAGCACTATCTCCGTTCCTATCCCTTTGTCTGTGAACAGTTCCAGTATGATGCTGTGGGGAATGGTGCCGTTTATGATGTGGACCTTTCCAACGCCTTCCTCAAGGGCCTCAATGCCTGCCCTAACCTTTGGTATCATTCCTCCCTTTATGCCTCCCGCATCAATCATGCTGAGTGCCACATCCTTACTCAAGGTCGGGATGAGCTTTCCCTCCTGATCCATTATGCCCTCAACATCGGTCATGAAGATGAGCCTCTCCGCTTTTGTGGCTCCCGCTATCTTTGCTGCTACCCAGTCGGCGTTGATGTTGTAGGGCGTTCCGTTTTCGTCAACTCCTATGGGAGCTATGATGGGAATGAACCTCTCCCTTGCCAGTATGTTGAGTATGGTGGGATCCACCTTTACCACCTCTCCCACATGTCCTAAGTCAATGATCTCCGGAGCCTGTGCCTGCGGGGCGCTGTTCTCCAGATAGAGCTTCTTTGCCAAAAAGAGCAAACCGTCCTTTCCCGTTAGTCCTACCGCAGATCCGCCGTGCTTGTTGATCAGGGCCACTATTTCTTTGTTCACCTTGCCTCCAAGAACCATCTCCACTATGTCCATGGTTTCTCTGTCTGTAACCCTCATGCCCTGTATGAACCTTGACTCTTTGCCCATCTTTTTCATGGTTTCTCCTATCTGTGGCCCTCCGCCGTGCACCACAATGGGGTTTATCCCTATGTAC
>JALVZS010000122.1:1885-2693 GCA_027022065.1 bacterium | reverse complement strand
TCGTTAAGTCCGCTTTGGTAAAGTCCTTCTGGGGTGGTTATGGGAAGGGAGGGTAGTGTGACGTTTTGGCTCTGAACCTCCCCTGAAGGCTGTAGCTCTCCCTTCAGCTTGTTTATCTGTTCGTTAAGCTGGGTCATTTCGTATTCCAGATCACTTACCCTTTTTTGAAGCTCAACTAGGTTCTTGTTGCTTTCATCAAGATCATTTCTAAGATTGTAAATTTCATTCTCCAAAGTTTTTATGTAGTCGTAGAGGGCCTGGGCTTCCTTACCCTGGGTTCCTGCCGAGGAGCACCTCTTTTCCAGGTAATCCACTCTGGCAGATAGGGCATCTATCCTGTTGTTTATCTCAACCACCTGTTGATCCTGAACGCACCCAAATAAAACTACAGCCAAAAAAGCGGCAAGCCAGACCCTCTTCATTTATAACCTCCTAAAGCTTAGCGGGAGCAGGTTCCCTTACAGAAAACAAAATGATCCCTTCTATTCTTGGCCCAGCAGGCCTCGTTGTGTTCAAAGCATATGGGCTTTTCTTCACCATAGCTTATGGTGATGATCCTTGAGGGGTCAACCCCTAGGGCAACAAGGAACTTCTTTGCCTCATTTGCCCTCTTCCATCCAAGTGCCAGGTTGTACTCGTTTGATCCCCTCTCATCGCAATTACCCTCTATGGTTACAGTAATTTCAGGGCACTTCTTCAGATACTCAGCGATTTCTGTGAGTATCCTCTTGGCTTTTTCGTTTAGATCGTACTTGTCAAAGGCAAAGTGGATATCGGGAAACTCTTTGAGCTCACACTCTTTCGCTTC
>JALVZS010000122.1:0-1875 GCA_027022065.1 bacterium | reverse complement strand
TTTCTACAGCCTTGCCCACCTCTTGAGCCTTCTGCTCTTCGGGCTTTTCCTGAACCGCCTGTCCCACATTGGGAGCGGCCTTTTGGGTTTGGGAGGAGCAACCTGCTAAAATAAAGGCAAAAACTACTACAATAGCGAACCAAGCCTTCCTCATATTTTCACCTCCAAGAGGGGTTTATCCACTTTCCAACAAAAAGCTTTGTCCCCATTTGAGAGTTACCATATATGGAGCTTATATACAATCCCGAAGCTCCCACATACAACACATAATCACCGTTTGGGGCCCACGTAGGATCTTCTCCTTTCGTTATATATCTAATGGTGCCTGTATTGACATTGTAAACACCTATCATGTTGATTCCTGAAACAAGGGATGAAAACACTATACTGTCGCCTTTTGGTGACCAACTCGGAGAAACATCGTAGTAGCCGTTAGTAACTTTATAGGTGAGTCCTGTGTCCAGCTCTTTTATGTATATATTTGGTCTTCCCCCTCTGTCCGAAACAAAGGCTATTCTGCTGCCGTCTGGGGACACAGTGGGCATAGTGTCTATGGATATACTTGTTGTAAGCCTTTTAACAATCTTGCCAGTTTCTACATCGCATTCCAGTATGTCTGTATTATCGGGAACGTAGTTTCCTGCAAAGACTATGTGCCTCCCATCGGGAAGCCATTTGGGGGCAGTATCAGGTCCTTTTGTTCCGCAGGCTTTTTTGTACCTTCCTGTTTTAAGATCGTAAACGTATATGTCAAAGTCCCCGTTTTTACCCATTAAGGAGAAAACGATCTTGCTCCCATCTGGAGAGAGGTCAGGGGCCTGTGCAGGTCTTTTGAAGTATATGAGCCTTTTATACTCCATAGCACCCACATCAAGTAAAACCAGCTCATAGCCTCCTGCCACTTTTCTAAAGGCAACTGCCCTTTCGGAGAACATACCTTTGCTTCCAGTTACGGCGTTGTAAAGGGCATCGGCTATCCTGTGGGCTACCTGCACCTGGTATGCAACCTCACTTTGTATAATAGCGTTTCTTATTATATCACCATCCGTTAGGTCCTTTATGGTGTAGGCTACCTTAAGCTTATCTCCCAAAACGCTTGTATCAACAGAAAGGAGAAGATCTGCCCCTGCCAGCCTGAGGGTCTTTTCGTCAAGACCTATCCTTTCAACAGGGTAAAGTATAAAGATATCGTAAAGTAAAAGATCCCTCTTGAGGACTTCCTGCATCTTTTTCAAAGGGTATCCAGAGAAGTTCAAGGCAATACCCACCTTGTAGGAGGAGGGACCTGTTATGTCCACGTAAATCTTTGCCTGGGCGGAGATGAAACTTATAAGTACAAAACAGAGAATCCACTTTCTCATCTTGAGAACCTCACACCTATATCTAAATAGTCACCTTCATAAACCTTTGGCAATGGGTCAAAGGGAAAACTTCTTCTCACAGCCCTTAAGCAGGAGCTGTCAAAGAGCATGTCCTGCGAAGACTTTTCTAGACCAATATACACTGCATTACCACTTCTGTCTATTCTCACATCCACTATGGCCTCCTTTCCCTTGCTGGACTGGGGGAGGGACCAGTTGAGCCTTATTCTGGAGACCAGCTTGGATATGTAAAGATACATGAGGGGATCTAGGTGGGATTTCCCTTTACCCATGGAGATACCAATGGTTTCTCCGTGGGTTCCCACACTTCTTGCCACCTCAACTCTGCTTTTTAGCTCTTCTTCTAGGGATTTCAGCCTCTTCTTTAAGTACTCTTCCTCTTTCCACTTCTGTATCTTTTCTTCCAGCTTCTTGATTTCTCTTTTTGTAATTAGTCTCTTCTTTTTTGGTGTTGTTTTGGTTTTTCTTGGCCTTTTCTTTATTCTCTTGCTCC
>JALVZS010000121.1 GCA_027022065.1 bacterium | reverse complement strand
GTCCAGGTTCTCCCCCACAGGGTATGTCCCAGCTATGGGCTTCATGAGGGCTTTATCTTCCATGACTTTTAGGTGCACCTCCGGAGAGGACCCGCAGAAGACCTCGTCTTGCACCTTAAGGAAAAACATATAAGGAGACGGATTGAGCTTTCTCAAGTATCTGTAAAAGTTCAAAGGATTCAGCCTGCCAAAGGCTTCAACCTTCTGGCTGATGACCACCTGAATGGCTTCACCATCTTCAATAAGCCCCTTTACATAGGAAACAGCCTCCTCAAACTCGCCCTCTTCAAACTCCCAGCGAACATCCTCCACCACGTGCTCGGAGCCGTTTCCATTGGACTCCCTAAGGGAGCTTTTTAAAAGACCCTCAAGGCGAAAGAGCCTCTCAAGAGCCTCCTCGTAATCCTCTTTGGCACTTCCTTTTTTCGGCTGAACCACGCACCCGTAGACCTTTTGCGTATAGTTGTCCAAAACGAAGAACTCATCCACATACATCAAAACGGCAAGATCCCTCCCCTCCCTAACATTCCTTCTCAAAACCTGCGTGTAGTTTGATGCACCGTAGCCCAAAAGAAAGACGTATCCACCTGCAAAATCGCCGATTTCCTCAACGGGAGCGTATCCTGTGGAAAGATCAGAAAGCCTACAAAAAGGATCCTCCCCTTCAAGCACCTCTATCCTTTTCGGAAAGCCGAAGTAGGTGAACCTTGAAAACTCCTTTTTGGTGTTGGCGCTTTCAAGCAGGAAAAAGGAGCCGGAATAAAAAGAGCGAAGAATAAGCGGAACCACCGCAAGATCGCAGAATATCTCCTTAAAGACCGTCACCCCCTGGTATCTTTCCCTTAAAGCCTCAAACCGCTTAAAGTCCATCTGGCAACCTCCGCCCAAAATAAAAAAGCCGTGGATCCTTTTTGGACCCACGGCTTTAAACTAAAAAAGCCGTGGGCAGAGAGCCTGCCCACGGCTTATATGCCTGCTAAGGGGCAGGCCCCCTTACGGGGCCTGCCACCACCAGTTTACAATGTTAAACAGGCTTACCCCAAAATCCCTAACCATAACAAACCTCTTTGTGAACCTGCTACAACACAAGCCCCTCAAAGTCAAGAGGAAAAAACGGAAAGCTTTATAATAGGGTCCTTGTCCCTGCCCACAGCCTCCCTTATGCACCTTTCTACATAGATCATGTGCTCCATCATCTTGACATAAGCGAGTTCGGGATCCTTTGAGGCTATGGCCTCGTATATAGCCTTGTGCTGGTTAAAGAGCTTCATGTAGGCATCTGGATCCCTGTATATCTTCAGGCCCACTTCGTAGGTAACCCTCTCTATGAGGTTGTATATGCTGTCCATGAGGTGCATGAGAAGCACATTGTGGCTGGCATAGGCTATAGCAAGGTGGAAGTTGGCATCCGCCACATGGGCAAGCCTCCCCTTCTTCGCCGCCTCCTCAAACTCTGAAAGATACTCCCTCATCTGCTCAAGCTCATTCGGTGTAGCCCTTTTGGCGGCAGCAGCCGCAGACCACGTCTCAAGTATCTTTCTTACCTCTACAACCTCCGGCAGGATTCCAACACCTTTCTTCACAAAATCCTGAAAGGCAGATCCCTCTAGAATTCCATCGGCTATGGAAGATCTCACATAGGTGCCGCTTCCCTGTATTATTTCAAGGTATCCCTTGGCAATGAGTCTACTTATAGCCTCTCTTAATACAGGCCTGCTTACCCCCAGCTTCTGGGCAAGCTCCCTCTCAGGCGGAAGCTTGTCCCCGGGCTTTAGCTTCCCAGAAAGTATCAGGTGGGCTATCTGCTCGCATATCTCATCGCTGATCCTCTTGGGCCTTATCCTTCTGAACATGGCATCACCTTAAGATGAGCATCACAAGATACGGTAGCATAAAGGAAGTGTAAACCCCATTCAAAGCTATGGCAAGGCCGCTAACCGCACCGCTTAGCTCATCGTCAAGTATGATCCTCGCCGTCCCCAAGGCGTGGGAGGTAACGCCCATTCCAAGTCCCCTCGCCACCCTGTCCCTGACCCTCGCAAGGTTCAGAAGCTCAACACCAACGGCGTTTCCCATTATGCCCGTGAGTATCACAAGAACAGCTGTCAGGGCAGGGATTCCTCCGATTTTGCCGCTCACACCTATGGCTATGGCGGTAGTTATGCTCTTTGGAGCAAGGCTTAAAAGGACCTTTTTCGTGGCACCAAGAACCTTGGCGATGTATATAACAGAAAGGGCGGCAACCAGACCTCCAAGGATGACGCCAACGGAAATCTCCCTCGCGTATTCCACAATGGTTTTCCTCTCCTTGTAAAGCGGGATGGCGAGGGAAACCACGGCAGGACCCAAAAGGTAGAATATGAAGCCTGCACTCTTCATGTAAAACTCGTAGCTTATGTGGGTAATCCTCAGAAACAGGGCCACCACAACTATGCTGAGAAGCACAGGGTTAAGGTAGAACTTCCTTCCACTTTTCTCAAAAAGCCTGCTCAAAATATAATACACCAAAACCGTAAAAAAGAAGCCAAAGGACTTCATCCTCTCCCCCTCCTCAGTATCTCAACGGTTTTCGCCGTAAAAACAATGGTTACCGCAAAGCTCACAACCAAAGCCACTGCAATGGGCACAAGCTGAGTCTTAACAAGGCCCCAGTAAACGATTATCCCCGCACCAGGTGGAATAAACATGATGCTCATA
>JALVZS010000120.1 GCA_027022065.1 bacterium | reverse complement strand
GCGTATATCACCGCAGGATCGCAACCCAAAGCCACGGCCACAGGAAGATCCTTCCCCATGCTTTCTGCTTTCTTGAAGTGCCTTGCCCCATCCTTATGGACGTGCCAGTGCATCCCGGTGGTTTTCCTGTCAAACACCTGCATCCTGTACATGCCGCAGTTTCTCTGGCCCGTTTCAGGGTCTTTTGTAAACACAAGGGGAAGCGTTATGTACCTTCCGCCGTCCAGTGGCCAGCACTTCATTATGGGAAGCTTGAACAGATCCACTTCTTCCCCTTTAAGCACAATCTCTTTGCACTTCGCTTTCTTCACCACCTTTGGGAAGAAGTCGGCAAGCCTTTTCAGCTTGGGAAGCATCTTTATCTTCTCAAAGAACGTGGAGGGCACCTCGGGCTCAAGGAGTTCCCTCACCCTTTCGGAAAGCTCATCAAGACTGTTTACGCCCAGGGCAAAGCAGGTTCTCTCCATGGTGCCGAAGAGATTTATAACAAGGGGAATGTTTGAGCCCTTGACCTTTTCAAACAAAAGTGCAGGCCCTCCCCTTCTAATGACCCTGTCGGCTATCTCCGTTATCTCCAGCTCTGGATCAACCTCAACCTTTATCCTCTTCAGCTCACCTCTCTTCTCAAGCTCCTCCAAAAAGTGATGAAGATCCCTAAATGCCATCTCCCTCTCCCTTAAGGGCTTTGTAGCAGTAGCATATACCCATGGTGTATGGCTCAAATAGGACCGCTCTGAATCCCGCCTTAATGATTTCTTCTGCAAACTCGCAGGGCTCAGGAAACCTCGCAACGGAGGCGGGAAGATAGGAGTAGGCCTCTCTATCTCCGGAAACGATCCATCCTATAAGGGGAAGCAGCACGTTGAAGTAAAATTCATAAACCACGCCGAAAAGCCCTCTTGGCTTTGAGAACTCCAGGATCACGAGCACCCCTCCGGGCTTCAGCACTCGAAAGAACTCCGAAAGCGCTTTGGCCCTGTTTTCAACATTCCTTATGCCAAAGGCGATGGTTATCCCATCCAGACTCCCATCTGGAAAGGGAAGGTTCTCCCCCTCTCCAGAAATAAGTAGAAGTCTTTTACCCTTTTTAAGGGCCTTTTCCCTTGCCACTTTGAGCATTCCACATGCAGGATCAAGTCCGTAAACCAAAGAGGAGGGCTTCTGCCTCAGTATCTCAAAGGCGACATCCCCCGTGCCCGTTGCTACATCAAGAAAGACACTTCCCCTTTCCTCCAGAAGCCTTGAAACCGCCCTTCTCCTCCAGAGGATGTCCTGACCAAAACTTAAAAGGTGGTTTAAGAAATCGTACCATTTGGATATGCGGTTGAACATGTATTTGGTCTTCAAGCCACGCTCCAATCCCTGTAGATGTCTTCCCTGGTGAGGGGTAGCTGATTACTTCCATCGGGCCTGTTTTTGACCAATAGCGCTTGAAAGACGCTCTGCTGGTTTATGGAAAAGCCATAAGAGGCTCCCGCCATGTAAAGGCGCCAGACCCTATAGGTGGCCTCATCCACAATCTCAAGGGCTTTTTCTCTGTTTCTCTCAAGATTTTCCACCCACTTTCTCAGGGTAAGTGCGTAGTGCTCCCTTAAAGACTCCACATCCCTTACCTCAAAGCCTACCTCTTCCGCAACTTTCAATGTGTAGCTTATGGGAAGGAGATCCCCATCGGGAAACACATACTTCTCCACGAAGGAGAACCTCCTGAAGTGGGTTCTGAAGAAGCTCCACTTGGCAGCAATACCATGGTTTAGGAAAATGCCACCGGGCCTTAAAAGGTCGTAGGCCTTTTTGAAGTAAACCTTCAACATCTTCTTTCCCACATGCTCAAACATGCCTATACTCACGATCTTGTCAAATTCGCCCTCAACCTGCCTGTAGTCAAGAAGCTTAACATCTGCAAGCTCCTCAAGCCCCTCCTCCTTTATCCTTCTTTTGGCGTATTCTACCTGGTTTTCCGCAAGGGTTATTCCTAGCACCTTTGCTCTGTACTTTTTTGCAGCGTATATGACGAATCCTCCCCATCCGCAGCCTATATCAAGCACCCTCTCGCCCTCTTTAAGCCTTATCTTCCTGCATATTAGCTCAAGCTTGTTGAGCTGGGCGGTGGCAAGATCGTCATCCTTGCTTCTGAAGTAGGCACAGGAGTAGTTCATGAGGGGATCAAGGTAGCAGGCGTAGAATTCAGGAGGCAGGTTGTAGTGGTACCTTATGGCCTCTTTATCCCTCTCAATAGAGTGCATCCTACCTTCCAGCTCAGCCGGGCCCCTTCCACAGGTTTTCCTGTCCCTCTTTGCCTTTCTCTTTATTTCAAGAATGAGCTTCCAAAAGAGTGGATTGAGCACGAGCTTTCTGTACTTTCTAGCTATGTGGGCCTCTGCAGGAAATATGGCGTATATGTCCCCTTCAACATCTATATCTTTGTAGACATACGCCTCCCCCAGTTTGAGGTCCACGGGGAAAGAGAGCACCTCGGCCATTATACAGGGATTGTTTATCACAACGGTGGCCCTTCTTTCCCTCATGAGGGGAGGCCTCCAAACCGTCCCGTTCCACAGCCTAAAGTCAAACAGAGAGGGATAATCTCCAAACACCATCTCCAAAAGCTTCAAGTTCTTCTCAACCATAGCCCACCTCCTACCGAGAGGGGGCCCTTAGCGTTCCCTCCACACAGGCTCCCTCTTCTCTAAAAAGGCGCTAATGCCCTCCTTGGCGTCCTCTGCCGCACTATTCAGGGATATAACCTCCGTTGCGTAGTTGAGGGCCTGGAAGTCCTCCATGTTCAACTGCTGGTAGAACATCCTTTTTCCTATACCCAAAACCAGAAGGCTGTACTGCGCAACTTTCTGGGCAAGTTCCATGGTAACCTCTTCAAGTTTCCCCTTTGGAGCAACCCTGTTTATCAACCCCCACCTATAAGCAGTTTCCGCATCTACAAACTCCCCCGTAAAGAGCATCTCAAAGGCGTGCTTCCTGTGTATGGCCCTACTCACAAATACCGCCGGGGTAGAGCAGAAAAGGCCTATCTTAACTCCTGGTGTCTGAAACAGGGTGCCTTCCTCCGCCACTGCCATGTCGCATGCGGCAACGAGCTGGCACCCTGCGGCGGTTGCAACACCGTGAACGGAAGCTATTACGGGCTGCGGTATTTCCCTTATGGCCTTCATCATCTCCATGCACTTCTGAAACACATCAAGCACATTCAGCGGATAATCATCCATAACCTCTCTTAAGTCGTGGCCAGAGGAAAATACCTTCCCAGCCCCCCTTATCACCACAACCCTTACCCTTTTCTCCCTTCCAATCTCAAGGAGCTTCTCCCTCAGCTCCACAAGAAGCTTCTTTGCAAGGGCGTTTCTCTTTTCAGGATTGTTGAGGGTGATTATCCCGATTTTATCCTTTTCCTCATAGAGCACCATGCTCATGGCACACCCCCTAGACCTCTATTCCCAACCAGTGCCTTGCGGCAAGACCAACTGCAAAGGAGATGAGGGCAACACCAAGGCTTATAAAGAGCATCTCCTTGAACATGGCCTTGAAGTCCTGATCCTTCACCACTGCCATAAAGAAGGTGAAAAGGTATATAATGGCAACGGCACCCAGAAGGCTTATGATGAGGGCAATTATGTAGGATGAAAAGACGAAAAACGGCCAAACAAGCACAACCACCGCAAGTATGTAGGCCATACCAGTATATAAGGAGGCTTTAATGGGACTTTTCCCCTCCTCGGCCTCCGACTTCTGGGATAGATACTCAGAGGCACACATGGAAAGACTTGCCGCAACCCCCATAATGAGGCCTGCAAGCCCAATAACCTTGCTGTTCTGAAGGGCAAAGGCAAAGCCCGCAAGGGAACCCGTAAGCTCCACAAGGGCATCGTTAAGTCCCAAAACCATGGAACCCACATACTTTAGTTTCTCTTCCTCTATCATCTGTATCAGGGCCTGCTCGTGGGCAAACTCGTCCTTCACAATCTCCGCCGCCACAGGCACATCCTTTGAAAGCTCTTCATAAGCCCTCTCAGCTCCCTCCTCTCCTCGCTCCATGAGCTTCACCGCAAAGGTAACTCCGAAGATGAGGGCAAGGATGACGTAAAGCACTATCTTCTTTCTGTCAGGCTTCACCTCCTCGCCCGTTAGCTCCTTAAACTTGTTGTAGTGGGCAAGCTCATCCGCAGCTATTCTCTCAAATACCTCTTTGTTCTTCCCCTTTGAGCGCTTGGCTAGAAACCTGTAGATGTGGTGCTCAGTTATCTCGTTTTTCTGAAACTCCAGGATCTTCTGCCTGACTGCCTCCTCCATACCATCCCTCCAACCGTTTTGACCAAGTATATCCCAGCGTGTTATCTTGATAAAGGGATGAGGTGGGCAAAGGTAACCATAGTGGGAAAGGCAAATGTAGGAAAGAGCACCCTGATAAACAGGCTCCTTGACAAAAAGATTGCTGGCGTCACTCCCGTTCCCGGAACCACCGTAAAGGCCATAGTGGGGGAAAGAGAATTAAACAACATAAGGGTCTTCTTCGTGGATACGCCGGGATTTTTGAAGCCCAGGGACGAGCAAGAAGAGCTGGCCATGGGAGAGGCCCTTAAGGAGCTTGTGGACACGGATCTCATCTACTTTATGATTGATGCCCACACGGGGATAACCAAAGAGGACTACGCCATCTTGGAAAAGCTGGAGCCGTTTAAGGGAAATGTTCCCATCTTCATCGTTATAAACAAGATTGACGGGGTTCCCAAGGAGAAGCTTCTTCCCTTTATGCAGGAGATATCGGAGGAGCTCTTCTGGGACGAGATAGTTCCTGTTTCTGCAAGGAGAAGGGCAAACATAGATGAGCTTTTAAAGACCACGGCAAAGTATCTTAAAGGAAGGGAAGGAGAGCCTCCAGCTTACCTAACAGAGATAGACTACACCCCTTTGATCCACGACATAATAAGGGAAAAGCTATTGACCAAGATAAAGGGAAAGCCCGCAAGGCAAGTGAGGATAGAGGTAGGGGAAATTGACATAGGCGAGGGCAGGGTTTATGTGCAAGCCTTTGTGGTTGCGGAAAGGCCCTCTATCAAGGCCATGGTGATAGGAAAGGGCGGGCAGATGATAAAGGCCATAGGCACCATGGCCCGCCAGGAGATGGAGGAGAAGTTCGGCAAAAAGGTCTTCCTTGATCTTTCGGTTACAGAGGATAAAAGAACGTGAGAAGGCTAACAGGTTTTGCAGCACTTCTTTTAGTCACCTTTCTCTTCTCCTTCTGCCTAGCCGCCACGCCGTTAGAGATTGACAAAATACTAAAAAGCGCCAACGCCACCTCCTATATAGAGCAGAAGATAAAGGAGTACAGCAAGCTCAAGCATCCTGCCTTCAAAGGCATAGTTTACCAGCTAAAAAGTCTAAAAAACGAGCTTGCTTCACCCCCGCAGCTCTCAGTACCAGAAACGCCGAAGATAGGAAGACCGCCGTATCCTCTGTCTGTGTATGATAATCTAATTTCAACCCTCTACGACATAACAAACAATCTAGCCTCACTTAAGCAGAAAAAGAAGTACCTTGAGGAGGAGGTAAACGAGCTTGAAGGCGAAGAGAAGGAGCTTGAGGCCCAGTGGCTGCAGAGCAAGAACCTAGACACCCTCGCCCAGCTCGTAGGGGTTCAGATAGCCCTCGTTGAGAAAAACATAAAGATAAATCAGATCTCCCCGCAGATAGAGGGTCTTGAGAAGGCCGCACAGGTTATAGATGAGAAGCTAAAGAGGGTTTTCTCCCACTTAAAGATAACCGCAAAAGATGTGGACAGGGCAGAACAGGATCTTATTTCAAGCAACAAAACCCTGGATCAGATTGAAAGCGACATAAAAGCCAAATCTATATACAACAACAGAAGAAGGGTCTTTCTTGAAGCAAAGCTTGTATCCCTGAAAGATCCTCTGAAAAAGGAGCAGATAGAAACGGAACTTGAAAGGCTCAACCTTTCGCTGGAGGAGTTGAAGCAGAAGGAAAAGCTGACCAGAGCAAAGATCCACTTTCAGCGGTTCAAGGTCGCGTGGCTTTCCTGCGAAAGCCAGAGATGCAAGGGAAAGAAGAGGAAGGCCACCTTTGACGCAATTTCAGCCCTGCTGGAGAGGGAGGAGGGCTTAAAAAGTGAGCTGGAGGCGGATCTTGACAGGATAAGGGGCGCCCTGCACCTTGCCACCCTGAAGATGATCAACATCCAGCAACAGTACGAGAAGCTGTCCTACAAGGCCCCAAGGGACCTTAGAAAGCTTCTTGCCATGTGCAGAAACCTGGTAAACGAATATGGGAATCTGGCGTTCAACATTCAGCAGAACATTTCCCAACTAGAATCTTTCATTCTTTACATGTTAAAAACGAAGCAGCTTTTTGCCCTCCACTCAGGACTGCTGGAAAGGGGAGTATACACCCTTAGCAGCAAGGTGAAGCTTCTTTTTGGCAGAATAAAAAAGATCCTCTACCAGCCAATCATAACCCTTGGAAACACCCCGATAACCCTCGGGGGCATATTGAAGTTCATCCTGATAATCTTTATCGGCTTCGTCACTGCCAAGTTTGTTAGAAGAAGACTCAAGCAGTTTTTGATACTTCACACAGAAGTGCCCAGAGGAACGGCAGAGTCGGCTTCCACCTTGGTCTACTACTTTATCCTTCTTTTAACACTCTCTGTAGCCGTTTCATCGGCTGGTTTCAGCCTTAAGGAGCTTACCTTCATAGTAGGCGCGTTGAGCGTCGGTGTGGGTTTTGGCCTGCAGACCATAATAAACAACTTCGTAAGCGGCCTAATCCTACTTACCGAGCGTTCCATAAGCGTTGGGGACATAGTGGAGCTGGAAAACGGCGTTGTGGGAGAGGTGAAAGAGATAACCATGCGCTCAACAGTTATAAGAACTTACGACGGAGTGGATGTGATTGTGCCCAACTCGGAATTCATCTCGGGTAAGGTGGTAAGCTGGAGCTACGATGACGACTGGAGAAGGCTGATCATACCTTTTGGCGTAGCCTACGGCACAGATCCTGAAAAGGTGGAAAAGCTCGCCATTGAGGCAGCAAGAGAAGTGCCTTACACCTTTGAAGACAAGGAGCACCCTATAGAGGTTTGGTTTGAAGGCTTTGGGGATTCCTCTCTAAACTTTTCCCTTGTGGTGTGGACCAGGATGCTAACCATACCCCACAAGAACGCTCCGAAAAGGGCCAGGATAAGCGCCTATTACTACTCCCTGCACAAAAAGTTGACAGAAGCAGGAATAGAGATACCCTTCCCGCAGCAGGACCTGCACGTAAGAACCCTGTATCCAGAGGTGGTGGAAAGGCTCAAAGAGTTGAAGGGCTAAGTTATGGTGGATGAGTTCATTGACTATCTTCTGAGCGAAAGGGGGCTTTCTGTAAATACGGCAGAAGCCTACCAAAGGGACATTCAGCAGTTTCTTGATATAACGAAAGGAGACTTTTCCCTTCAGGGCCTTATAGGCTATATACACCACCTCTACGGCCTGGGGCTTGCCCCCTCAAGCATGAGAAGGAAGCTTTCCGCTGTGAGGCAGTATCTACTCTTTCTGAGGAGGAAAGGCAAAGTAAAGGAGGATCCCTTTGAGGAGCTTGAAAGGCCAAGGGATTGGGAGAGGCTCCCCAAGTTCCTCACCCTTGAAGAGGTGGAAAAGCTTCTAAATGCACCAGACACCTCAACCCCCATAGGCGTGAGAGATAAGGCCATTTTAGAGCTCATGTATGCCTCTGGTCTAAGGGTGTCTGAAGTGTGCAATCTAAAAGTGGAGGACATAGACTTCAACCAGGGGCTTTTGTTTGTGAAGCAGTCCAAGGGTAAAAAGGACAGGATAGTGCCCGTCAACAGCGTTGCCTTAAACTGGATAAACAGGTATCTCCGTGTTAGAGAGCACCACAGTCCCTTTCTGTTTCTGAGCGCAAGGGGCAAGTCCCTTACACGGCAGAGGATTTGGCAGATGATAAAGGAATACGCCTTAAAGGCAGGTATAGACCCTAAGAAGGTGCATCCGCATGTGATACGCCACTCCTTTGCCACGCACATACTATTGAGGGGAGCGGATCTAAGAAGCGTACAGGAGCTTTTAGGGCATGCGTCCATAAAGACCACCCAGGTTTACACGGAAGTGGCTCAGCCCGAGCTGGAAAGGGCCTACAGGAGGGTGCAGAGAAGATGAGAACAGCCGGACTTCTGGGACTCTTTTCCCTTTTGATCCAACTTTTTTCCCTGCTCATCCCGGCCTTTGCCCTGCTTTCGCAAATACTGCTTCTTCTCTCCCACTACCAGCTGGCAAAAAGCTCAGAAGACATCAAAATCTTCAGATACACCCTGATCTACATAGCTGTAATCACCGTAGGCTCTGTCGTTTTTTTCTCTCACATCCCTTCCAATCCGGAAAGCATAGACTACAGAACAGCTTGGCCTCTGTTCCTCTTCTTTTACCTATGTCTGGTTGCCTCTTGCTTCTTTCTCGCAAAGGCCTACCACCTCATCTACCACTATACGGGGCTAAAAAGCTTTCTCCTAGGCGGAAATCTAATCTTTTACGGCTCCATGGGGGTTATTGTAATGGGCATAGGCTCTATAGTAATGCTTGCGGGCTGGATACTCGTAGGAGTAGCCTACTACAAGCTGTGGGAGCAGGGTTTGGCTGAGGGTGAGTGATGGGCTGGACCCAGGTAGTAATAAACAGAAACCACCTTGCGGAAAACGCTCGCTTCATCAGAGAGGTGGTAAAGGGGAAGCTTTACGCCGTGGTGAAGTCCAACGCCTACGGGCACGGTCTGCTTGAGTGCTCCCGCATCTTTCTGGAAGAGGGGGCGGATGCTGTTG
>JALVZS010000119.1 GCA_027022065.1 bacterium | reverse complement strand
TCCTCAAATAATAACAAAGCTTTTTTTTTTTTTTTTTTTTTGTAGCTTCTTAAATCAATAATTATGGTTATTTTTTTATTTTGCTCATCTTTTTTTATCTTTTAGCTTTCAATAGATCTAAGAATTTCTTAGCTATGTCTTCATAGGAATTTTCATAAGCTGCTTGCTTGACGATTTTGCCTAAAGTTTCCATATCTGTCATTCCTGAAAAGAAAACTTTATCTCTATTAAGCAGTGACATTATAATTTCTTTAAGCTCTTTTTCAGTATCTACCCGAATGAATCCTTTCCCATGAGTATATTTAATATTGAGGCTGTTCTCGTTATCAGTGGGTTTGGGATTAACTGACAGGAACTTTTGAATTATACCAGTTTTATTTAATCTGTCTACTTTCTTATAATAGCTTTTGGATACTGGAGTATTCCCCACTACAATTAGGGATATATGTGAAGCTTTTTTGTCCGATACACGTATGTTTATGCATTTGCCTATAGCTTTAAGCATAGAATCAGACCTGAGAAGGCTTGGATTACCTGTGTGACTTGTAAAATCTCCTATGCATTTAATCTCTTTAGATTCTGGAAAGTATTCCCAATTCCATACAATTGACATTTTCACTTCAACTATAAGAAGTATATCTTCCGGATTTTGCTTTGTTTCTTTGCTTTTAGATATAACTATATCAGCGGGTGAATTGGAAGTTAAACCTATTTCAGGACAAACAGCACTTTGGATCACGTAAAGCTTTTTAGGTATTAGCTTATGTAAAAGACTAGCCAGCCATTTCTCAGTATAATCTCCCACATAGGAATTCCTGCTTTGTAAGGTAGTTTTATATCCTCGGTAACTTTTAGGCCAGTATGCTAAATATCTGTTGCCAACTTTATAAAATAACTTTTCATGAGAAGTTATTTTTAACGCATATTTAAAAAACTTTTTCTCTTCATTTTTACTCCACATTGATCTAATCAGACATATAACAAATATTTGCTTAGAATGCAAGGGATTGCTTGCTTACTGATTTTAAAAAATCGGTTACTTCTCAAACCCTCTTTTTATCTCGTCAATTACCTCCTGCAGCTTGACCACGAGGCCCGAGAGCTCTTGGGACAGCTTCTTCATCTCCGATACGGCTTTCATATTTTCCTGAGCGCTTTCTGCTATGTACTCCGTTCTTCTTGCCATCTCTTTGCTGGTCTGGCTCTGCTCCTCAATAGCAGCCGCAACCTGGGCCATCTGATCCGTTATCTTTTCAACATCCTCTTTCACCTTGTTGAAGAAGGTTTCTATCTCCTCAACGATCCTTTTGCCTTCCCTTGCCTCCTCCACTCCTTTGGTTATGATGTCCACGCCCTGCTCTATGTCCCTTCTGATGTTTTCTATTATGCGTTCTATGTCTTTTGTGGATCTTTGAGTGCGCTCGGCTAGCTTCCTCACCTCATCGGCCACAACAGCAAAGCCCCTTCCGTGCTCGCCGGCTCTTGCCGCTTCAATGGCAGCATTCAAGGCAAGCAGATTCGTTTGCCCAGTTATATCGTTGATGACCGCCACGATGTTACCTATCTCCTCAGAGCTTTCTCCTAGCTTTTGGGTGGTTTCGGAGATTTCCTCTATGGACTTTATAAGGTTTGCCATTCCTTCAGAAACCCTGTTTATTATGCTCTTTCCACTTTCAACCACATGGTGCATATCGTCAACGGCGCTTTTTACCTCTTCCGTTCTTACCGCTATGTCCTCTGCGGCAACAGCGATGTCTTCGGTTGCCCTGGCCAGTGCTTCTCCTTCCTCAAGCTGTTTGGTAGCGCTGTTCTCTATGGTGTCCACGGAGCTCACCATGGTCTGCGTGGTCTTTGCCACGTTTTCGGCGGCCTCTGAAACATTTAGTATCTGGTTGGCTAGCCTTTCCACGAGCTTGTTCAGGAGGGCTCCCATCTGACCCATCTCATCGCTTCCCTCTGGGAACCTGTAGGAGAAGTTTCCTGAAGATACCAGTTCAACCCCTTTCTTAAAGTTGCCTATGGCTCTTCCAACAGTCAGATTAAGCAGGGCCGCTCCCGCTATCAGGGCAATTACGCCTATGAGAACTATAAGACCTACCTGGGCTTCCCTAACATGTGCGAGCGTGCTCAGTACAGAGGCATCGTACTTTATCACAAAGTATGTGTTTATATGGCCAACCTGCCAGTTCTGGTGGCACCTTATGCAGTAGGATGTGGTCTTTACAGGTACCACATTTATAATTTCATTTCCCGCCCTCAATATCTTGTGCCTCGTGGTGTTTGCCACAAGGCGCGAGTAGTCCTTCCCTTTGCTTGAGGGGATGGAAGAGTACTTCACTCTTCCTGTTTCATCGGTTAGCGAGAACTCCGTTATGACCTTTTCAGAAGCCACATTTCTAAGGATGGTTTCAAAGGACTTCATGTTGCCCTTTCTTAATGCTTCTATAGAGCCTTTGACGGCTGTTCTTGCGGATACCTTTATTATGTCTGTAAAAAGCTTGTCCTCTTTGCTTTTAATTATGTGGTTTGATACAAGCACTGCTATTATAATGGCCAGGGTGCTTACGGATATAACGGTTATGATCTTTGCCTTGAGGCTCATGATTCCTCCCCTACTTTATCCTGTTTGGATCAGTGTATATGCCTGTTTCGGCAGGCCATGGAAACTTAGGATTGGCACAGCCTATGCATGGACCGTTGGCGTCAACACACCAGGATGTATTTCTGTTGTAGCGCCTCAGTGGACAGTCCGCTTTTGTGATGGGCCCTCTGCAACCCATTTTGAATAGGCATCCCCTCTTTTGGTTGTAATCGGTTATGTACCTGTCCTGTGAGAAATACTGGAAGCGTTGGCAGTTGTTGTGGATCACATCGGGGTAATAGAGGATAGGCCTGTTATCCGTATCCAAAGCGGGAAGCTTTTCAAATGCCACAATGTAAGCCACGGTTCCCGTAACCCTTATGGAGTTTGTGGGGCATCCGGGAAGCCTCACATAGGGCTTGTTGAGCCCTTCTCTTTTCATGAACTCCACTACGGATATGGCGCCCGTTTCCTTGTTGGCAGCAGGAATCCCACCGTAAGAAGAGCAGGTTCCCACCGCCACCACCGCTATGGATGAGCTTATGGCCTTCTTCAGGATCTCTGTAAGGTAGAATTCTCCTATCTTGCATGCTCCGAGCATCTTGTATGGAACGGCGCCCTCAAAGCACAGAATGTAGTCTTTGTTTTTCAGCTCCTGATTTATTATCCGCATGACAAGCTCACCCTGGGCAACGGATACTACTGGGTGAAACCTTAAATTTATGATGCTTGTTATGAGCTCTGGAACCTCTGGGGAGTCCCCGTAAAGTAGTGATACGCTGTCCCCTGAGCAGGCCTGACCCTGCAACCACAGGATGTTTACCGCACCTTCTGCTATCTTAACAAAAGCCCTTGCTATGTCCTCTGCAAAAAGCAGAGAACCGGTAAAGAGAAGGGAAATTTTCCCACAGTATTTGAGAAACTCTCTTCTGTCCATTTTTCCCTCCCTTAGTGGATGGAGCAGGCGGTGCATGGATCGTAGCTTCTTATGACCCTACCTACCTCTATAAGGCCTTCCGCAAATCTAACAGGTGTTCCCTCAAGCGCCTTTTCCACAGGCCCGGGCTGCCCTTTGTAATCTCTGGGAGAGAAATTCCAGGTGGAGGGCACCACCATCTGGTATTTGGTTATTCTTCCGTTCTCGGCCTCTATATAATGTAGCAGCTCGCCTCTTGCCGCATTGGAGAGCCCAAGTCCCGTTCCCGTTACATTGGCCTCCGGATTGACCGTGACGATCGTAGACTCTTTTGGATTGAGCTTTGAGAGTGCCTTATTAACGTACTCAAGCAGTAGCTTTGCTTCAAACGCCCTTGCGAGGTTTCTGCCGTTTGTAGAAAAAGCTTCCTTTATTCCCACACCGAATTCCCTCTTCAGAAAGGAGAGGAAGCTTTCCCTTGTGCTCGGCGTTACCAGTATCCTTGATATGGGACCAGTTTCCATGGGATGTCCCTTGTACCTTGGGGCCTTTATCCAGGAGTAGGCTCCCTTTTTGCCATAGTGGGGTCTTGTTTCTTCTTTTCTAAAGCTTTCCGCTTCCCCATCGTAGTAAGAGTGGCTCACATCCTCTACTATCTGATCAACATCAAGGGGATACAGCTTCCCGTTTATCATGATCCCTGGGGTGTAAAGAGGGGTTCCTGTAGCCTCAAAGCCTCCGTAGCTTAAGAGGTTCATGTATCCGTGGCCTATGTAGAAGTATTCCCTATAGCGCTTGGCCACCTCCACAGCGGAGGGTATGTATTTTGTTTTTACAAAGTACAGGAGCTGATCCACAATGTTTGAGACCTTCATAATCCTGTCCATGGTCAGCTCTACCGAAACGCCTCCCGGAAAAACGTTGTGGGCAAAGGGCGCTTTACCACCTAGGGTTGCTAGAGCAGAGGCTCCAAGGGAGAGTTTATCAAATGCTTCAATGTATGCAGCTACTAAAGGGATGGCGGTTTGTGGGTCCTCTATGTAGTTTCCAGGAACCTTCTTAGTGTAGAGCCACGGACGCCTTGACACTACCCACTCTTTAAGCCTGTTAAGCTTGGGGTCTTTTCCCCTGTAGACGGAAAGTGCAGAGAAGTCTACATAATCCGGAAGGGCCAGGGTGAAGAAGTGGAGTATGTGGTCTATGCTCATGTGAAGGGCCAGGATTATGTCCTTGAGTAACTTTCCGTTGGGTGGAGGCTCTATTTTGTAAAGATCAGCAAGGGCTTTACTGGATGCTATCCCGTGTACCTCATGGCACACACCGCACACCCTTTGCGTTATTCTTTGAGCATCAAGGGGTCGCCTCCCTATAAGGAGGTTTTCAAATCCTCTGTACATTTCTCCCGATACCCTTGCGCTTTTTACTTTTCCGTTTTCCACATCCACTTCCACCTTAAGGTGTCCCTCTATGCGGGTGAGGGGCGAGATCCTTTTGACCATGGATACCTCCGAGTTTTTGCCTTTGTATGAAATTTAGCACAACCCTTTTCTAGTTTCAATTATGTAACTCTTGTTATTGAAGCGGGTTTGCGGTATAATTTCCAAAAGGACTTTAAATTTTTATCAGAGCTGAACGATATTGAAGAGTGGGTCATTAAACAACTTGGGGGGAGGTTATGTTTAAGAAACTTTCCCTGGGGGCTAAAGTTATACTTATCGTTATAGTGGCTTTTATCGTTAATTTCGTGATTAACACAGTCATAGTTAGACATGAGATTATTCATTTCACTATGCAGAAACTCATAGAAAGGGCCAGGGGCGTTTCCATTGTTGCTGAAAATACTTTGAGGTATGTGGATAAACTACACGCAATAGGCGTTATAGACGATGCGAAGCTTGAAAAGCTTTTTAAAGAGGCTAGGGCAAAAGGGATTCCTTTAGAGAAAACCAGTTTTTATAAAAGCATTCCTGTTGTGGCTGGTTGGACTGTTGCTGAGGAGAGGGCCAAGGAGGCGGGCTACACCTTTAAAGTATTGAAGCAGCATCCCAGAAATCCTGCCCATACTCCCAATGCCTTTGAGAATGCTCTGATAACCAAGGCTAAGGAGAAGAACGTAAACGAGATATGGGCCTTAACACCTGACGGTAGCAAGCTCTACTACATGCGCATGTTGAGGCTGTCTAAAAGTTGCCTCAAGTGCCATGGTACGGTGCAGGATGACGTGGATCATGACGGCTACGATATTACGGGAGCCAAGATGGAGGGCTGGAAGGAGGGAGAAATCCACGGTGCCTATGTCTTCATAGCGGATATGAGCAAGGTTTACGCGGAGGTTAACAGGATAATTGCTGAGCTTGTGGGATTTGGCACGGTTATTCTTGTGGTTGCGGTGCTGGTTATATGGCTGTTTTTGAGGAAGGTGCTTTCTGAGCCTGTTGGTAAAATAGTTGAGGCCTTAGAGCTTCTTGCCAACAGAGACCTGAAGGTCGCTGTTGACATAGACAGAGAGGATGAGGTAGGGGCCATTGCCAAGAGCATAAACCGCACATCGGAAGGTTTAAGGAACGCAATGGGGGATGTAAAGGGAGCCGAGGAGGATATATCCAGAAGTATTGAGGGCTTAAGCTCCATAGCCGAGGAGGTTAAGACGGGAGCTGATGAGCAGTTTGAAAGGGTGGATCAGGTGGCTGCTGCGTCTGAGGAGTTCAGCGTTACCAGCAAGACCGTTGCGGAGTCTGCCTCTTCTGTGAGGGAGAAGGCGGTGGAGCAGTCCGATAAGGTCTCCACGGGGGAGGAAGCAATCAAGAAGATGACCCAAAAGATGAGGGAGATAGCAGAGGCTGTGGAGCTTTCTGCCAAAACCATAGAAAAGCTTGGACGCTCAAGCGAGAGAATAGGGGAGATTACTAAAGTGATAAACGACATAGCAGGACAGACCAATCTTCTTGCTTTGAATGCTGCCATTGAGGCGGCAAGGGCTGGCGAGCATGGAAGGGGCTTTGCCGTCGTGGCCGATGAGATAAGAAAGCTTGCGGACAGGACCCAGAAGGCTACCAAGGAGATTGCCGATATGGTTAATGAGATAAGGCAGGACTCCATGGATGCTGTGGACAAGGTTAGAGAAGGAGTGCAGAAGGTTGAGGAGGGTCTAAAGATTTCTGATGAGGTGAACGAGGTACTTTCCGCCATAGTGGAGGCGGTTGAGGTCATAACCCAGATGTCCCTTGAGATAACCAACGCTACCAAGGAGCAAGAGATAGCCTCAAGGGATATAGCGGACAACATACAGATTCTTGCGGAGGTGGCTTCAAAGAACAGAGAGAATGCCCAGGAAATGCTTAAGGTTGTTGAGGCTGTTAAGGCCTCAGTGGAGAGGCTTAAGGAGGTGGTGCAGAGCTTTAGGATTTAACCTTTTCCAGCACAAAGGTTGTGTACTGCTCAAGCCAGCGGTTTGTTAGAAGCTTGAACCCTTTGGACTTGTATAGCTCAATTATCTCGTAGTTGTCCTCCCACAGCACCCCGGAGCCTATGAGAATGCAACCTTCTTTTACTAAAGCCAGCTCGTCTGCTATATCCCTTAGCACCTCTGGATATATGTTGGCTAGCACTATGTCACAGCTTAAGAGATACTCTTTAGGAACATTTCTAATCGTTCCAAGAATAGGTACTATTCTATCCTGAATAGTGTTCAGTTTTGCATTCTCCAGGGTGGTTTCTATGGCCTCTCTTGCTATGTCCACGCATACCGCTTTTGATGCCCCCAGTTTAACCGCTGCTATGGCCAGTATCCCCGTTCCGCAGCCTATATCCAGAACAAGCCCGTTCTCAAGGGGAATCTTCTCCAGCTCTTCCAGACAGCTCTTCGTGGTCTCGTGCTCACCGGAACCGAAGGCTCCTCTTTTGATTACGATGTCTATTCTCTCGGATGGCGGGCATTTAAAACCTGGTCTCACTATTCTTAGCTTTTCTCCCACTTCTATCATACCTTGCCTTATACACGCTGTTGACCCTTTTGTGAACATCTGGTAACAGCCAAGGTATGCTAAGAGAGAAGGCCTTTGCCAAGGTAAATCTGCACTTGCAGATAACGGATGTGAGAGAGGACGGATACCATAATCTACAAACGGTTTTTGTAAGGATTTCTCTTCACGACAACATCTACATTGAGGCCAAAAGAGAACCCGTTGTGGAGCTTTCCATTGACGGTCCTTATACCGTTCCTACGGGGCCTAAGAACATCGTTTACAAAGCCGCTAGGTGGTATCTTAAACGCTACGGTATAAAGAACTGGGGAGTTAAGATTGCTATAGAGAAGAGGATGCCCCCTGGAAGCGGATTGGGGAGCGGCAGTTCCGATGCGGGAGCTGTAATTAGGGGCCTTATAAGGTTCTTTGGGGAAAAGGATGATAAACTTTTAGAGGATATTGCCGAAATTGGGGCGGATGTTCCCTTCTTTGTTTCAAACTACTCTGTTGCTGTAGCAGAGGGGGTTGGGGAGAAGCTTTTCCCTATAGAGGTGGATCTTAAGGGGCGCGAGGTTTGGGTATTCATACCGGACTTTTCCCTCTCTACAAAAGAGATTTATGAAGAGTTTGACAAGATGCAGGATGAGGTTTTGAAAGAAAAGCCATTGCTTGATAGAGGAAAGATATTGGAGGTTGTAAAAACAGCCGATTTTTCCCTTTACTCCCAGCACTTTTTCAATCACCTGGAGTATCCTGCCTTTAGGCGTTGTCCGGGCCTTTCTGACCTGAAGAGACTGCTTGTGGGAAACAGCACCTTTGCCCAGATGACGGGGAGCGGTTCTGGCTTTTTTGCTTTGGGATTCAAGGAAGAGACTGAGGTGGATGTCCCCTTTAAGTACAAGGCTACGTTCTGCTAGTCTTTGGTATTTCTGCATTTTGGTAATATTGAAATGCTTTTGGCTTTAGTCTAAACTGTTAAAAGCCAAAATAGTTGAGGAGGGCATACATGGACTTTGAGCTTAAAGAAGAGCACAGGATGTTACAGAACATGGTTAGGGAGTTTGCCGAAAAGGAGATCGCTCCCATCGCTGCTAAAATGGACGAAGAGGAGGAGTTTCCTGTTGAAATCCACAAGAAGCTTGCAGAGCTAGGGCTTAACGCCATAACCATTCCCCCTGAGTACGGCGGAAGCGGAATGGATACTATCTCGTTTGCCATAGCCATAATGGAGCTTGCCAGGGTTTCTGCTTCAGTTGCTGTCACCCAGTCGGTTACCAATATGGTGGCAGAAGGTATATGGCGCTTTGGGAATGAGCAGCAGAGGAAGAAGTATCTGCCCAAAATAGCCTCTGGAGAGTACATAGCTGCATCCTTTGCTCTTACGGAGCCC
>JALVZS010000118.1 GCA_027022065.1 bacterium | reverse complement strand
TGAGCAGGTTGTTAAGTACTCTCCCAATGCCATCATCATAATGGTTACAAATCCCCTTGATGCCATGACCCAGCTTGCCTGGCATGTTTCTGGTTTCCCCAAAAACAGGGTGCTTGGACAGGCTGGTAATCTGGATTCTGCCAGGTTCCGCTGCTTCGTTGCCATGGAGTTGGGTGTTTCTGTAAAAGAGATTAGCGCCATGGTGCTTGGTGGCCATGGAGATGACATGGTGCCCCTTCCCAGGTTTACAACTGTAAGTGGTATTCCTATCACAGAGCTAATTCCTCCCGATAGGATTGAGGCCATTGTTCAGAGGACCAGGGTTGGAGGTGGTGAGATAGTTAAGCTATTAAAGAAGGGTTCTGCTTACTATGCTCCTGCACTTGCCACTGTTGAGATGGTTGAGGCCATAATAAAGGATCAGAAGAGGATTCAGCCGTGTGCTGCCCTTTGTGAGGGCGAGTACGGCATAAATGGCGTGTACTGTGGTGTACCTTGTTTGTTGGGTGCCAATGGTGTGGAGAAGATCATAGAGCTCAAGCTCACCGATGATGAACTTAAAGCTCTCCAGGCTTCTGCAGGAAGGGTTAAGGGCCTGATTGATAAACTCAAAGAGTGGGGCTATATAAAGTAAGTTAAAAACTTGGCTTTCCAGCAAGTTTTTCTATAAGGCGGGGGGTCCTTAGGCCTCTCGCCCTCAATTTCTTTAGGAGGTTCTGATATGAGGGTAATAGATGTTTCTGAGATAACAGAGGCCATAGCAAAGCTCTGTATAGAGGCCAACTATAATTTGCCGGATGATGTTTATGAAGCTCTAAAAGAGGCCTATGAAAAGGAAAAGTCCCCCGTGGGAAAAGCCGTTCTCTCAATGATTCTGGAGAATGCGGAGCTTGCAAAGCAGGGCATAGCTCCTATATGCCAGGACTGTGGACTTGCTGTGATATTTATGGAGATAGGACAGGATGTTCACTTTACTGGTGGGAGCTTAAAGGAAGCCATATACGAAGGCGTGAGGAAGGGATACAAAGAGGGTTACTTGAGAAAATCCACATGCCATCCCTTTACCAGGGCCAATGTGGGTGATAACACTCCCCCTGTGATTCACTACGACATCGTGCCTGGAGACAAGGTAAGGATAGTTGTGGCTCCTAAAGGTGGTGGAAGCGAGAATATGAGCATGGTAACCATGTTGAAGCCTGCCGATGGACTTGAGGGTGTTATAGAAACGGTGGTTAACAGGGTTAAAGAGGCTGGGGGTAATCCCTGTCCACCCATAATTGTGGGAGTTGGTGTTGGTGGCACCTTTGAGAGGAGTGCATTCCTCGCTAAAAAGGCCCTTTTAAGACCTGTTGGTAAGCCCAATCCCGATGTTGAGCTGGCCAAGGTGGAGAAGGAGATACTTGAGAGAATAAACAAGCTAGGTATAGGCCCAATGGGATGGGGTGGAACGGTTACCGCCCTTGCTGTGCATTTTGAGATGGAACCTGTTCACATTGCAAGCCTTCCTTGTGCCATAAATATCAACTGTCATGTTGCAAGGCACAAGGAGATAATTATTTAGGAGGTTTGAGATGAGTGAGGTAATAAGGCTAACAACGCCTCTTACCGATGAGGATATATTAAAGCTGAAGGCGGGAGATAATGTGCTCATAACAGGTGTTATCTATACAGGCAGAGATGCGGCACACAAAAGGATGATAGAGGCCCTTGAGAAGGGGGAAGAGCTTCCCTTTGATGTTAAGGGACAGGTGATCTACTATGTGGGTCCATCTCCTGCTAGACCTGGAAGACCCGTTGGAGCTGCTGGACCAACCACAAGCTACAGGATGAATCCATACGCTCCCAAGCTCATAGCTTTGGGATTGAAGGGCATGATAGGTAAGGGAAAGATGAGCGACGAGGTTAAAGAGTGCTGCCAAAAATATAAGGCAGTTTACTTTGGAGCTGTAGGGGGTTGCGGAGCCCTTCTGTCTCAGAGGATAAAGAAAGCTGAGGTTATAGCCTATGAGGATCTAGGTCCAGAGGCGGTGAGGCGTTTGGAGGTTGAAGACTTCCCCGTAATAGTTGTATACGATGCTCACGGTGGGGATCTTGAAGAAATGGGAGTAAAGCAGTATAGGGTTGAAGAGTAAATTAATAGGAGGTGTGGGATGCTTCAAAAACCCCCAGTCATTAGACACTATACATGGCACCTCGGTTTTATAGCCTGGCTGCTCCACAGAATAACCGGTCTTCTCTTGGTATTTTATCTACTGTTACACATATGGGTTATCCACAACATCGCTTCCGGCCCCGAAGGCTTTAACAAAGTGATGGCTGTGGTGCAAAAGCCTATCTTTCTCCTGCTGGAGATAGGTCTATTGGGCACAGTTTTGTATCATGCATTTAATGGCCTGAGGATCATTATAGTGGAATTTGCCGATAACGCCGCAGCTTCCCACAAGACCATATTCGGAGCCGTGATGGCTGTAGCTGCCTTTCTGTTCTTGTTGGGTGGTATCCCCATGTTCATGCACTTCCTTCACGCTTTAAGCCACTAAAGGAGGTTAGAGGATGAAGGAGAAAAGAACTTCGGGTGGTTTTTATGCATGGCTTTTCCAAAGAATAACTGGTGTAATTCTCTTTGTGCTTTTATTGGTGCACTTCTGGGTAACCCATGGTCTTCCCAAACCAGAGGGGGTTACCTATGAAAGAATAGCTCCTAGGCTGGCTACTCCTACGTGGAAAGTCATAGACATGCTTTTCCTGGTGTGTGCCCTGTATCATGGTCTTAACGGTGTATGGATGGTAGTGCAGGATTATGTAGATAGTGAGCTATGGCAGGGTATCATATTCTTCCTGCTTGTAACCGTTGGGGGTATCCTCTTCTTCCTAGGTGCCATAACTGTTATACCCTTTAAAGCTGCTGTTTAAGATTGAGGGAGGTGATGTAGGATGAGTGAATACAGGGGGATGTTTAAGGTTGGTGAATGTTCTAAGTACTATGGAACAGATGATGCTAAGGTAGTTCATGAGGAGCCCAAAGGGGTAGATATACGCAATGTGCATGTGCACGATGCGGTTGTTGTGGGAGCTGGACTTGCTGGTATGTTTGCCGCCCTTGAGATAAAGAAGGCTGGATATGATGTTGCTGTTCTTACTAAAGTGTTTCCCACAAGATCCCACTCTGGTGCTGCTCAAGGTGGAATAGCTGCTGCCTTGGCCAACCTTGAGGAGGATCATATAGAGTGGCACTTCTTTGACACGGTTAAGGGTTCTGACTACTTGGGAGATCAGGATGCCATAGAGCTTATGGTTAAGGAGGCTCCCAGGATTATCTATGAGTATGAGCACATGGGCGTTCCTTTCTCCAGAACTCCAGATGGCAAAATAATGCAGCGTTACTTTGGTGGTCATGTTAAGGACTTTGGCCGTGGGAAGCCTGTTCTCAGGGCCTGCATGGCAGCTGACAGAACGGGGCATGTGCTTCTTCATACCCTTTGGGAGCAGTGTGTTAAGCATCAGGTAAGGTTCTATTCTGAGTTTTTTGTGCTTTCCTTAATAATTAAGGATAACAAGTGCTTAGGTGTTACGGCTTGGGATCTTATAAATGGTGGCTTGCATGTCTTTCATGCTAAAGCTGTGGTACTTGCCACAGGTGGTTACGGAAGATGTTTTTCCATAACCACAAATTCACATGCTAATACAGCAGATGGCCTTTCTATAGCTTTAAGGGCTGGTTTGCCCCTTGAGGATATGGAGTTTGTTCAATTCCATCCTACAGGCATTGCTCGTCAGGGTATACTTATAAGCGAAGGCGCTAGGGGTGAAGGCGGTTACTTGATAAATAACCTTGGTGAGAGGTTCATGGAGAAATACGCTCCTGATAAGATGGAGCTTGCTCCTCGTGATGTGGTTTCCCGTGCAGAGTGGACTGAAATTATGGAAGGAAGAGGTATAAACGGGGAGCAGTATGTATACCTTGATCTCAGACATTTGGGAGCTGAGAAGATAAAAGAAAGACTTCCACAGATAAGAGAACTTGCTATGAAGTTTGCAGGTGTGGATCCCATTGAGGAGCCTATTCCTATCCAGCCCACGGCTCACTACTCCATGGGTGGTATTCCCGTGGATATCCGCTGTAGGGTTCTTGCAGATGGAAAAGAAAAGTGGCTTGAGGGACTCTGGGCTGCTGGTGAGTGTGCGTGTGTTTCGGTCCATGGTGCCAACAGGCTTGGAACAAACTCCCTGCTGGATGCTTCTGTTCATGGCAAGCGTGCGGGCAAAGATGTTGCGGCTTACCTTTCAACCAATCCTGTCTTTGAGGTTCTTCCTGAGGATGCGGCAGAGCCTGCTGTTAAGGAGATAGAATGGGTGCTTAACAGCAACGGTCCTGAGCGTCCTGCTGAGCTGAGAAAGATACTTCAGGAGAACATGTATACTCTTTGTGGTGTTTTCAGAGATGCTGAGGGTCTGCAGAAGATGTATGATATCATTAAAGATCTCCAGAAGAGATATAAAAACATCCACATAGAGGACAAAGGCACCAAGTTCAATACCCACCTCATGGAGGCAATAGAGCTGGGGCATCTGCTTGAGACAGCTGAAGTTATAGTAGCCTGTGCCCTGAACAGGACAGAGTGCCGTGGCGCTCACTGGAGAACGGATCATCCCGGTAGGGACGATGAAAACTGGCTCAAGCACACTCTCGCCTGGAGAACGGAGGAGGGTGTTAAGTTTGATTACAAGCCCGTTGTTATTACAAGGTTCAAGCCTGAAGAGAGGAAATACTAAGGGGGTGCCGCAATGGCTGAGTATACATTCAGGATTTTCAGATACGATCCTGAGAAGGATGAAACGGGAAGGGTGCAGGAGTATAGATTTGAGCCTGAACCTGGCTGGACGGTGCTGGATGCCCTCAACTACATCAAGTGGAACTTGGATGGCTCCCTTACCTATAGGAGGGCTTGCAGGCATGGGATATGTGGCTCCTGTGGTATGACCATAAACGGAAAGAACAGACTTGCCTGCGAGACACAGCTTAAGGATCTTGGAACCACGGTGGTTACCATAGAGCCTTTGAGGGGCTTTCCTGTTATAAAGGATCTCCTGGCGGATATGCCGCCCTTCCACGACAAGCACTACCCTCTAAAACCCTATCTCCTTACCAGAACGCCTCCTCCAACTGATAAGGAAAGGCTTCAGAGCCCAGAGGATAGGAAGAAGCTTGATGGAAAGTATGAGTGTATCCTCTGTGGGTGCTGTACCAGCTCCTGTCCTACATACTGGGCTGACAAGAATTTCCTTGGTCCTAATGCCCTTTTGAAGGCTGCAAGGTTCTTGTTTGACTCTAGAGACGAGGGATTTGAGGAGAGGGTGAATGTAATAGATGATAAGCATGGTGTATGGCGCTGCCACACCATTTTCAACTGTGTTGAGGCCTGTCCCAAGGAGCTTAATCCAACCCAGGCCATAGTGGATCTTCGCAAGCTTATGCTCAGGGGGAGGCTGTAAGCTTTGGAACAAATTGCCTGTAGTTGTTTCAGAATTGAAGGGAGAAGGGGCCTGCTCCCTATGGGGAGAGGTCCCTTTTTTACTTTGATATAAAGCGATTAAGGAGGGGAGTCCATGAAGGTTCATGAGTATCAGGCAAAGGAGCTGTTCAGGCAGTATGGTATTCCTGTTCCCAGGGGAAAGGTGGCCGAGACTCCTGAGGAGGCCAAGAAGGTAGCAGAGGAGCTCGGCGGTAATCTCTTTGTTGTTAAGGCTCAGGTTCATGCCGGTGGCCGCGGTAAGGCAGGTGGAGTGAAGCTGGCAAAGAGCGTGGATGAGGTCTATGAGATTGCCAAGAAGATGATAGGCATGAAGCTTGTAACCCATCAAACTGGACCTGAGGGAAAGCTTGTTAGGAAGGTGCTGGTGGAGGAAGGCCTTAACATTGAGAAAGAGTTTTATATGGGAATGGTGATAGACAGACAGAGTGAATGTCCCGTTATGATGGTTTCTGCTGAAGGTGGTGTGGAGATTGAGGAGGTGGCCAAGAGAAGTCCTGAAAAGATCCTCAAGGCTTACATTGATCCCGCTCTTGGCATGATGCCCTTCTATGCTAGACAGCTTGCCTTTGGACTGGGCTTTACTGGAGATACCTTAAAGAAGGCGGTAAACTTCATGACAGCTCTTTACAAGCTCTTTATGGAAAAGGATGCTTCTCTGGCAGAGATCAATCCCCTTGTGCTTACCAAGGAAGGGGATCTTATAGCCTTGGATGCCAAGATAAACTTTGACGACAACGCACTTTACAGGCATCCTGAGATTGCTGAGCTTAGGGACATACATGAGGAGGATCCTTTAGAGGTTGAGGCCTCCAAGTATGATCTCAACTACATCAGGCTTGACGGTAATATCGGTTGTATGGTGAACGGTGCAGGGCTTGCCATGGCTACCATGGATATAATCAAGTTCTACGGTGGTGAGCCTGCAAACTTCCTTGATGTTGGTGGTGCTGCCAATGCTGAAAGGGTGAAGAATGCATTTAGGATCCTCTTGAGCGATCCCCATGTTAAGGCGGTGTTTATCAACATCTTTGGTGGAATAGTGCGCTGTGATAGGGTTGCTGAAGGCGTTACCAAAGCCGCTCAGGAGCTTGAGGTCAAAGTGCCCATGGTGGTCAGGCTTGAGGGAACCAACAAGGATCAGGCTATGGAGATTCTTAAGAACAGCGGGCTTTCCTTTATCTTGGCAGATTCCATGGCCGATGGCGCTGAGAAGGCCGTTAAAGCGGCCAAGGGCGAACTTTAATAGGGAGGTAGGACCATGAGCATTTTGGTAAACAAGGATACAAGGGTTGTTGTTCAGGGTATAACTGGTAAAGAGGGAACCTTCCACGCGAAGCAGTGTATTGAGTACGGGACCAACATTGTGGCTGGTGTTACTCCTGGCAAAGGCGGCCAGATGTGGGAGGGCAAGGTCCCCGTATACAACACGGTGGCTGAGGCTGTAGAGAAGGAGGGGGCCAACGCCTCTTTGATCTTTGTGCCTCCTGCATTTGCTGCGGATGCCATAGCTGAGGCTGCCTATGCTGGTTGTAAGGTTATCGTGGCCATAACCGAGGGTATTCCCGCTTTGGATATGATGAAGGTCAAAAGGGCCATAAGGGATACAGGGGCAAGGCTTATAGGTCCCAACTGTCCCGGTGTGATAACACCAGGGGAGTGTAAGATGGGCATTATGCCCGGTTATATCTTCAAGAGGGGACCTGTTGGGGTTATCTCTAGGTCTGGAACCCTCACCTATGAGGCGGTTTGGCAGTGTACCACCAGGGGAATTGGCCAGTCTACATGTATAGGAATAGGTGGTGATCCCATTATAGGCTCCAGGTTCATAGATCTTCTGAAGCTATTCAAAGATGATCCCGAGACGGAGCTTGTGGTTCTCATTGGAGAGATAGGTGGAACCGCAGAGGAAGAGGCTGCTGAGTACATAAAGAAGGAGTTTAACAAGCCTGTTGTAGCCTTTATCGCTGGTAGAACGGCTCCTCCTGGAAGGAGAATGGGACATGCTGGAGCTATTATAGCCGGTGGTAAGGGAACCGCTGCTGAGAAAATGGCCGCGTTGAGAGAGGCTGGTGTTCATGTGGTTGAAAGCCCGGCTGAAATAGGCGCTACGGTGGCTAAGGTGCTTGGTAAATAAACTGGAGGGAGTGAGATGGCTGAGGCTAAGGCTAGGAAGTTTAGAGGAGTTGTGGTTACTAAGCCTGAGTGGTGTAAGGGTTGTGAGATATGCGTTACCTTCTGTCCCACAGGTGCTATAGTGATGTCCAAGAAGTTCAACGAGAAGGGGTACCACTATCCTGAGTTTGCGTATCCTGACAAATGCACAGGTTGCGGACTTTGCGGGCTTTACTGTCCAGATTTTGCTATTTACGGCTATAGAGAAAAGATAGAGTAGCTGGAGGTTAAAGATGGCTGAGATAAAGTGGACCACTGCTGATCCAAGGGGTGTTCTCACGGGAGCACACTATCTTGATGGAAACCATGCAGCATGCGAGGGCGCTTTAGCTGCTGGATGCCGCTTTGCCGCAGGTTATCCAATAACCCCATCCACAGAGGTGGTGGAAAGATTTGCCGCAAGGATTCCTGTTGTAGGTGGTATGTTTATCCAGATGGAGGACGAGATAGCCTCATCCATCTGTCTGCAGGGAGCTGTATGGGCGGGTCTTAAGGCGATGACCGTTACCTCCGGTCCCGGACTTTCCCTTATGATGGAGCATATAGGCCTTGCCGCCATGTTGGAAACCCCTTGCGTTTTTGTTGATGTTCAGAGGGGAGGACCATCCACAGGTATGCCAACCCTTCCCTCCCAGGCAGACATGATGCAGTGCAGGTGGGGATCCCATGGAGACTATGAAATTATAGCCATCTCTCCAAGCTCTCCCCAGGAGTGCTTCAACTTCATCATTGATGCATTCAACCTGGCAGAGATCTACAGGGTGCCTGTGTTCTTCATGATGGACGAGTGCGTGGGACACATGACAGAAAAGGTTATCATTCCCAAACCTGAAGAGATAAAAGTGGTGGAGCGTCGCTGGACCAATAAAAAGCCTGGCGAGTATCTGCCGTATGAGCCCGATCCCGAGGACCTTGTGCCCTACATGGTGAAGGCAGGTGATGGCTACAGGTTCCATGTAACAGGACTTACCCACGATGAGAGGGGATATCCTGCTGCCACCGATGTTGAGGTGCAGGACAAGCTCGTGAGGAGGCTCTGCGAGAAGATATACAAGAACGCTCCTAAGATCTGGAAGTGGGAGGAGGACGAGGCGGACAACTGCGATGTGCTTGTTATATCCTATGGCATCTCCGCCAGGGTTTCCCTTTTGGGTA
>JALVZS010000117.1 GCA_027022065.1 bacterium | reverse complement strand
GGGGGATTTCTGGGGGATCAGTTCTTCTTCCTTTTGGGAAGGCTCAGCAACACCTTGAACCTGCTTCAGAGACTCAACAGAAGTGTGAGATACAGGAAGGCCAGAAGGATAGTGAGAAGATACGGTCCCTACATTGCCCTTTTCTCTAGGTATCTTGTAGGGATGAGGATGGCCCTGTCCTTTACCCTGGGTGTTATGCGTATGCCTTTCAGGCAGTTTACCCTGCTCAACTTCATAAGCGCAGTTTTATGGGCCATTACTGTGGGATTTATGGGCTACCTGATGGGTACCGTGGCGCTTAAGGTGCTGGGGCACGTCAAAAAGTATGAGGAGCTTTTGATACTTCTGACAGTGGTTATAGTGGCAGTATCTTTCTGTATAAAGCTTTTGATAAAAAGGTGGGAAGAGGCAAAGTTGTGAGGGGAAGCCCTTTAAAGGGCTTCCTCCCCAGTCTCTCCAGTCCTTATCCTCACTGCGTTTTCCACATTTATTATGAAGATCTTTCCGTCGCCTATCTTGCCTGTGTAGGCGCCGTTTCTTATGGCCTCAACCACCTGCTCCACCATGGAGTCGGGAACAACCACCTCAACCTTCACCTTGGGCAGGAAGTCCACCACGTATTCTGCTCCTCTGTACAGCTCCGTGTGTCCCTTCTGCCTTCCGAATCCCTTAACCTCAGTTATGGTCATGCCCGTTACGCCAACTTCCCTTAATGCCTCTTTAACCTCGTCCAGTTTAAAGGGTTTGATGATGGCTTCAATCTTCTTCATCTATCATGCCTCCTTCTGCGAAAGTTGTATAAATCTTTTAAAGAACTCCCAAGAGACAGGGAAGTAGCTGCCGTTGGGAACAAAGCTGGGCAGTCCTAACCTGTCCATCTTGGCAAGATAGTCCCTGTAGTACTCTCTCCATCTAGCTACCATGGTGGGGGTTACTTCAAGGTGAAACTGCACAGCATATGTGCACTTTCCGTATTTAAAAGCCTGGTTGGCTACTAGCTCGCTAGATGCAAGCCTTATGGCGTTGTGGGGCAGATCAAAGGTTTCCTCGTGCCACTGAAACACCTTTACAGACTTGGGGAAGAAGGCGAATAAGTAGTCCACCAGTGCGGGTCTTGTAAGCTCTATCTCAAACCAGCCTATCTCTACTGGACCTTTGTACACCCTCGCACCCAACACCTTCGCTATCATCTGTGCTCCCAGGCACACTCCCAGAACGGGTTTGTTCTGATGCATGAAGTCTTCTATAAGTTTCATCTCCTTGGTTATGTATCCGTACTTTTCCACATCGTTGACGCTCTGGGGCCCGCCGAGAATTACAAGGTGTGAGTACCCATCTGTACCTTCGGGAAAATCCTCCTTAAAGGCGTCAAAGTACCTGTATGGATACCCCTCCTCCCTTAAAACCTCTTCCCAAAGTCCTAGCCCTTCCACCTCCACATTTCTCAAAACGGCTATCATCTGAGCCCTCCAGTCAGAATGAGAAAGATCCCAATCAGCATTAAAGATACGCCGGCCAGCTTCTGTTTCAACTTCCCCTCGCCGAAGAAGATCCTCCCATATATTACGGCAATCACCATACTAATTTTACCCACGGCGGATACATAAGCAATATTGGCCATTTTTATGGCAAGCAGAAAAGAGAGCACTCCTGCTGCAAACAACATGCCTATTAGCCAGAAAAGGCCGTTTTTGAAGAAGGCCTTTAGCCTCTGTTGGGTATTGACATCCTTTAGAAACAGGGGCGTGTATCCCAGGCACATCAGCAGACAGTATGTGAACGAGAAGAAAAAGGGATCGGAGTAGTGCACCGCCTTCTTTCCCAGTGCAGTATCTATGCTGAATATGGCGGCGGCTGCTATGACCATTAGGGGTCCTTTCTCCTTGAAGAGCGCCTTAAATGGAGCGAGTACACCTTCCCTTTTTCTGTCCAGGTGCAGTGCATAGGCTCCAGCGGTTACCATTACTACCCCCGTTGCACCCAATACCGATGGAGGCTCCCTCAGCATGATAGAAGATGAGATTAGCATAAAGACAGGGGCAAAGCTCATAAGGGGAACAACCACGGATATTGGGGATATCTTGAGGGCCTTTATGTAGAAGGTGGAAGCCAGAATGTCTCCCGCTATTATAATCCCGCACACGGGCCAGAATGCTGGATCTATGTGCTTTGGAGGATGTGCCGCTACCACTGCAAGAAGTATGGGGGTAGAGAAGAGAAAGCGGGAATAAAGGGTTTCGTATTCCCCGTGTCCTTTGAAGTTCATGCATATCTTTGAGAGAAGATCCGCCGTGGCCCACGAGAGGGCGGCAACAAGGGCAAAGATCGCCCACATTACAGGAACTTCTCCATTAGCCTTTTTACTATGTGCTCCGCCCCCTCGTTGCGCATCCTCTTTGAAAGAGGGCTCCTTGAAAGCTGAAATAGCTCTTCTAGGGGAATTTTAAAGGTTTCTGCCATGGAGACCCTCAATGCCCATCCTGATTGTACCAGCTCCTCTGTGGCAAGGCTGTCCTCAAGCACCTCGGGCCTGTACAGAAGAAGCATGGGTACCATGGATAGCACCGCTTCAGAAACGGTGCCGTATCCGTACTTGCTGACTATAAAATCAGAAGCTGCAATGTAGCAGTGAAAGGGCTCATCAGGGCCTATGTAGTGAACCAGCGCGCTTTCTGGCATTCTGGTTCCCTTTCTCGCTATCCACAG
>JALVZS010000116.1 GCA_027022065.1 bacterium | reverse complement strand
AGGTTCCACCTTGTGGTAAAGCAACTCTCCCTTGCTGTTAACACCTACCACCTTTATAGCAGTTGAGCCTGCATCTATCCCAACAGCCCTCAAATCCCTCATCCCATCATCTCCACAAAGGCCTTGAGTCTATTTATAACCTGCTTCTCAGAAAAGGCCCTGGGATCGTTGTGATCAGACTCCACCAGAACAGCAGGGATTTTTAGATCCTGAACGATATTCGTCCTCTGATCCATCTGGCCTATGGAATAGGGTTTGCAAGAGCGGTCCGAGTGCAGGATAACACCGTCAAGATGGAAGTCTTCTATCATGCCTTTCATAAGTCTGTATTTATCACCTGTTCCCCTATTGAGTATTGGATGTAAGTACACCTTAGCCATGGACTCAACAGGCCTGTCAGGATCTATCATGGGAGCCAGCTCTCCCCAAGCGTATGTATAGGTGGAGGTAACCACGCACACTCCCCAATCCGCCAAGGTTTCAGATAGGAACCTCAAGCTATGCCATATGGGCAAATTATCCCACAAAACCCTTTTTCTTTCCTTAACAACAGCACCAATGCCCTTACTTACCCTCTTTTTGAGCTCCTTCAGCATGGCCCCATAAAAGTCCACGGTTTGCGAATCCCCTCTCATCTCCACTATGGGGGCCATGTGAATAAACTGATCAAAAGCAGAGATGGGAGACGGAATGTGCTTACCCGTGTATATAACCTCAAGCCACAGTTCTGTAGCCATCTTACTGAGCTTCATAACATCCCTTAACCTGTTAAAATCAAGTGCTCTTCCAGAAATCCTTTCTGCAACCTCAATGGCAGCTTCTATCTGCTTTTTTACATACTCTAGATCAGCATCGGTGGCCTCTGAATACACAAAGGGAGTATCTATAATTACCAAAGGAACATCAAAATAATGGGACAAAACCTGATACCAGTAAAGCACAGTTTGGCAGATATTGGTGCAGCAGAGAAGCAGATCAGGCTTTGGAAGTTTACCAACAGGAGTCTTTCTAGAAAGCAGAGATCCTATGTCCGTTCTGGCATAGGAACATATATCTATGGAATATCCCCTTTCCTCTGCTTTCTGGCACAGCTCCAGAGCAACCCTTCTTGCACCACACAAAGCGGCATGGTTCTCTGGATAAAGCACATAGAAACCTAATGCCTTCAGAAACTCAACGGGAGCCCCAGATGTCACCCAGGCAACAGGCCTATCCCCATCTATATAGACACCCTCAAGATAATGCTTCGTTACCAGCTCCTTCGTTTTAACCCCTATCCTTAGGGGTGGGGCCAGTATATCTGTCCTCCACCCCTTAGGAGGGGAGTAGGTAATGTAATCCCAAAAGCTTTTGGCACCTAAAGCAAACTTTAACGCCTTTAATTTCAATTTCTTTACAATACTAGCCACACCTTTCTCCCAAAATCTCTATAAAAGCCCTCAGTCTTTGAGAAACCTGCTTCGGTAAGGGAGGTGTTATGTCCGCTTCTATTTTAACAAAGTCAATTCCTCTACTTTTAAGCCACCTTGAAACCTCCGGATAGTAGAAATCCTCCCCCTCACAGAACTTCACATTGTAAAACACAACCCCTTTAGCCCCTGTTTCTTCTATTAGCCTCTCTAAGAAGGAGATTCTCTCCGCGAAGAAACATCCAAGAACAGGATCATAGGGAGCCGACAAAAGCCTTTCGGCTATTCTCTCAAAGGGATCCTCGCTCTTTCCAGGCTTCAAGAGCCTTCTCCTCAAACAGGACATGTCATCAGAAACGACCACGCCCCCCGCATCATCTATCTCGTCAAGAAGATCCATAGGCTCAGGCAGTATACCACTTATTATAACCTCCACACCTTTAACATCCCCGCTGGCAACATCAAGCCTTTTCTCAACTTCCTCCGCAAAGAGCTTGGGAGGCAGATACTCTCTCTTCCTCAAAATCTCCACAAACTCTCTGCTGGACAAACCTATACGCTTTCTGTTCCTGTAAAGCTCCAGCGAAAGCCTATCTGCCATCTCTTCCTCAATGATACTACTCATAATCTCTTGAGCCGATGGCTCTTTACCAGTGATAGACCTCAACCTCTCATAAAGGATCACAAGCTCCTTTACCAAAAAATCCTTGGACGCTTTATAGTCCCCTCTGGGTATATAAAAGGTAAGCACCTCTTGGCGAGGATTTACAAAGTCCTTCAGCAGGCTTCCAAGCCCCTGCAAGCTGTCACAACAGTGGGGAACTAGGATAAGATCCACATCATCCAGACCACCTTCTAGAAGGAAAGAAAGGCCATTGTGAATCACAGAACAGATATAAGGTTGAAGGTGAGAGGCCCCTTCCGAACCCCTCACCCTTGGGGGACCCCACACCTCAATAGGTTCAATGCCAAAGGCCCTTAACAGCTCCCTTGGATACCGTATAGGGAATACAGCCGCTACAAGTCTGCCTTCTTCCCTTGCCCTTTCAATGACATCCCTTCTGGTCACAGCTGATACTGAGCCCTTATGGCCTTTTTGTCTATCTTGCCAACGCTGGTTTTGGGAAGCTCATCAACAAACACAAATCTGTCGGGAACAGCCCACTTCTCAATGGTTCCCGCTTCAACAAACTTCATCATGAAATCTTTGAGCTCCTCCTCTGTGGTTTTATCTTTATATTCGGGCTTCAAAACCACATGGGCCACAGGGCGCTCTCCCCACTTCTCATGAGGAACGCCAATAACAGCCACCTCGGAAACGGCAGGATGCTGACTTATCAAGCTTTCAAGCTCAAGGGATGAAACCCACTCACCTCCTGTTTTTATAACATCCTTCAACCTATCCGTGATCTTAACGTATCCCTCCTCGTCCTTGTAAGCCACATCTTGCGTGTGCAGCCAGCCTCCCCTCCACAGCTCTTTGGACTTCTCCTCAGACTTGTAGTAGCCCATGGTAAGCCATGGAGTCCTCACAACGATCTCTCCCTGATTATGCCTTCCAGGAGGCAGTTCATTCATATCCATGTCCACAATCTTGAGCTTCACAAGGGGAACGGGGAAACCCGTTTTTGTATAAACATCAATCTTCCGCTCTTCATCCCAGTCAAACATGTGTGGCTTAAGCTGGGCCAAGGTAAGAACAGGGCAGGTCTCAGACATTCCGTATCCTGAAGCCACCTTTATGCCCCTCTCCCACGCTGCCTTACACAAGCCTTTGGGCAAGGCAGAGCCACCTATGATCACCTTCCAGCCAGAAAGATCCACATCTTTGGTGGCAGGGTGGGTAACTATCATGTGCAGAATAGTGGGAACACAGTGGGAAAAGGTTACCTTCTCCTTCACCAAAAGCTTTAGAATCATCTCAGGCTCATACCTTCCAGGATAAACCTGCTTAACCCCAAGAAGTGTGGCCACATAGGGAACTCCCCACGCATGAACATGGAACATGGGGGTAAGAGGCATGTAAACATCGGTGTATGTAAAGGAAACGGGTTGATGGAAAGCCGCAGCGGCAAAACCTAAAGATAAGGTGTGAAGCACAAGCTGTCTGTGGGTAAAGTAAACGCCCTTAGGATTTCCAGTGGTGCCCGTGGTGTAGAAAAGGGTTGCTATGGTATTCTCTTCCAAAGTATCGTCAAACTCGTAGTCCTCCTTTACCTGCGCCAAAAGCTCCTCGTATTCCCCCACAACCCTGGGAGAGGTGTATTCCGCTTTCTGGCCGTCTCCTATCAGTATAATCTTATCAACCGTCTCAAGCCTTGGCTCTATAGCCTTAAGTAGTGGAATAAAATCCCTATGAACCACAAGCAGTTTGTCCTCGGCATCATTGATGGTGTAAAGCAACTGTTCAGGAGAGAGCCTAACATTGACAGTGTGAAGAATAGCACCCATCATAGGCACAGCGTAGTAGTGCTCAAGGTATCTATGGGAGTCCCAGTCCATAACCCCCACAACATCGCCAGGCTTGATTTCCAAACTCTTGTATAAAGCAGCTAATTTTTTAACCCTTGAGAAAAAGTCCGCGTATGTGTACCTGAAGACATCTCTATAAACGATTTCCTGCTGGGGGGACCACTCAAGGGTCCTCTCCAGCAGGTTGTATATGTTTAGCTGAAACTTATAACCAATAGAAAAGAACCTCTCCATACCTTACCTCCTTAGAATAGGAACCTTACCCCCAGCCTCACATGCCAGGCAGGATCGGCATCATCATCGTTGTAAAGCACCTTGTTGATATCCTCTATACCCTGCCCTGGAAAGAGAACAGAGAAGCCGCCCTGTATATTTACGCCGTCGTATATCTCATAGTTGACAAAGGTGTTAACCTCCCAGCCAATCTCCTCGTCTATGTCCGAAGCAGCCTTTCTATTGTAGTCAAACTCCTTGAGATCCACATAGGGAATCCTCAGCATCCCTATCTTGTTGTGGCCAAGCTGTGTCTCTATGGGGTCTGTATCAACCCATTCCATATACTTAACCTGAGCTTTTAGCTCCCACTTGGGTGTAGGATACCAGTCCACAGTAAACATGAGGGCCCAAAGACCTGGATTGTCTCCGTGGGCACCTGCAGAGGCAGTTCCCACATCTATGGGCTGACCAGCCAAACCTCCTATACCAGGGCCAACTCCCCAGCCTGTAGGATTCCAGGCGTAGGTGGGAAGTCCTATTATGGGATTTGAAGTACCTCCATGGATTGGAATAGTGTAAAATCCGGTTAGCGGGAAGAACCTGGAGCCTGAGGTGGCTCCCACATAGCCATTTAAGTCGTTGTCGTTGGCATCGTCATCCCCAGAGAAGTACACACCGCCAAAGCTTACAATGAACTTGCCCAGTGAGGGATAGAGATACCCAAGATCTGTTGCCAGAAAGAGCATTCCAGCCCAGCCGCTTACATCAAAGTGATCCTCCCAGTCCCCATCAGGCATGAGCATGCCTTTACCCTTAAGGTCCACATCTCCAAACTGATAAGCCACCTCAAAGAAGTACCTGAAAGGACCTACAAGGCCTGTAGAGGTAAGCCCAAGGTAGTAGATGTCCCAGGTGCCGGCATTCTCAATGGGTACAGAATTATACTTGGGAAGCTTTCCCTTACTTATCACATCTGTTAGGTTGGCAAGCTTCAAACCGTTGCACTTGGTCTGCACAAACGCACAGGCTGCCATATCACCAGCCTTACAAGCCGAATACTTCAGCAAACAGGCATTGGCCACGGCTTCTGGCACTGCGGGCAAGCTCTGCCAGTTGGTCATAGCGCCATTTCTGTCCCAGGCAAAGACAAGAGAAGGCTTAAAATGCTTACCGAAATCATAGGAAAGCTTTGCTGCCAGTATATCCCTGTTTGAGTCAACTCCAAAATCGGCAACATCCGTCTGCTCAGACTTCCTTACATACTTTATATCAAAAGCAAACTTATTAATTGAACCATAGAGCCTTATGCCAGGATCATCATCCCCATAGATGAGAAGGTAATCAAGCACATAGGAATCATGCCCCACCTGGAGCCAGGCGTTAAAGGGCAGGAAGTTGAGCTTGAAGTCAAATGCCGCCCTCTCAACACGCCACCTGTCGTAGTCAACGCCATTCATCTTATCGTTGGGATATTTCCCAAAGTCAGCATCTGCACCCTGATCAAAATCACTGCCCTTATAGGAAAATACCAAATGAGCCTTCCACTGCCCCTTCTTAACAAAGTCTATGGGGAGATAAACCTGATGGAACATGAAGTTATCCCTGATGTAGCCCTCTGGATCTGTGTAAATCAGAGGATCTGTGGCCTTATCGTAGAAGTCAAGATTCTCCAACCAGTTAATGTGAAAGATCTCGTTCATACCAAACCGCACTTCAATCCCAGACTTGGTCGGGATAATAACCTTGCTGAAGCCAGACTTCGCCTCAGGAATGAGCTTTGCCTGAGAAACACTCCAAGAAAATAGCAGCAGAAAAACAACGAAACATCCTGCTAATTTCCTCATGCCCTACCTCCAAAATTATGTTCTATTTCATATGAATAAAACTCACACAATTCAGAAACAATTATTCAGGTGTTAGTGATTAAAACACCAACCCAGCACCCTTGTCAAGCCAGCTAAAATAATAACGGTTTTATATAAGAGACCAATAGAAAGAGCGTAATCTAAAAAATTTTCCCTGCACCCTTGCCATATAGATCTTTTTAAGCTTATATCTTTAACCGCCATGATGGAAAGACCCTGGTTTAGATTCTACGACGCCCATGTGCCCAAAAGTTTGGAATACCCCGATATTCTTATACAGGATCTCCTTGACAAAAGCGCCCAGAAGAATCCAAACGGAACCCTAGCTATCTTCTTCGGAAGAAAATTTAGCTATGAAACATCAAAACAGTATTCTGATAGTTTAGGATATTCTCTGCAGGAACTAGGAATAGGCCCTGAAGACAAGATAGCCATCATTATGCCAAACTTCCCAGGCTTCATCGTTGCATACTATGGAGTTCTGAAGGCCGGTGCAGTGGCAGTTCCTCTAAATCCCCTATATACCGAGGAGGAGCTGAGCAACCAGATATCAGATTCAGAGTGTGCTGGGGCAATCACCATACCCATGTTTGCTCCAAAAGTAGCAAAAATCGCAAGAAAGCTAAAACTCAAGTTTATGATAATATCAAATATTTCTGATTTCCTTCCCTTCAAACTTGCCATACCCATGAAACTTAAAGAATGGAAGCAGCTAACCGGTGTCGGCATCAAATACTACAAAATGAAAGATCTTACCAAGAGCAGGAGGAGCCCCAAGCCCATTAAAAAACACCCGTCAGATCTCGGCGTAATAATATACTCTGGAGGAACCACAGGGGTGGCAAAGGGTATAATGCTTTCCCACAAAGCAGTTTGCTCCAACGCCCTCCAAATAGCCACATGGGGCAATCTTGGGCCAGAGGAAAGGTTGTTATCGGTGCTTCCCCTCTTCCACGGATACGGCATGAATGTTTGCATGAATGCGCCTATACTGGCAGGGGCATCCATTGTTCTTCTTCCAAAATTCTCCCCAAAACTCATGGCTCAGCACATCCACAGGTACAAACCCACCATGACAGCGGTCGTCCCAACCATACTCGTAGCCCTAATGAACACTCCAGGATTAGAAAAATACGACATGACAAGTCTAAAAGCAGTATGGGTTGGAGCTGCACCACTAACCAAGGCAGTAAAAGAGGAGTTTGAAAGAAAAACAGGGTGCAGAGTAATAGAGGGATACGGCCTCACAGAAGCGGTTACCGCCATAATGGCAAACCCTTACAAAGGAAAGCACAAGGTGGGAAGCATAGGTATTCCCTTTCCTGATGTTGATGCAAAGATAGTGTCTCTAGACGGCAAAAGAGAACTACCACCCATGGAGCAGGGAGAGATAGTGCTGAAAACACCCACCGTGATGATGGGGTATTACAAAAAAGAAAAAGAAACCAAGGAAGTATTAAAAGACGGATGGCTATACACAGGTGACATAGGATACATGGACGAGGAAGGCTATTTCTACATAACAGACAGGAAGAAGGATCTCATAATAGTGGGAGGCTTTAACGTATTCCCCAGAGAGATAGAAGAGGTGCTCTACAAGCATCCTAAAGTTAAAGAGGGCGTGGCCATAGGTATTCCAGATGCATACAAAGGGGAACGCATCAAGGTATTTGTGGTTATAAAAGATGGAGAAACCGCTTCCAAAGAAGAGCTGCTGGAGCATTTCAAGAAACACCTTGCGCCCTACAAGGTACCTTCCGAAATAGAATTCCGCGATTCCCTGCCAAAAAGCGCTATAGGCAAAATACTCCGCAGGGCTTTAAAGGAAACTTAAGATTCCACAAGACTTATGCCTCTCCCCTAAGTCCAAGCCTCTCGCAGATAAATGCCCTGGTTTTAAGGAAATCTGTTCTTCTGGGAATATCCGGCACCGATAGAACAAGATCCACATAATGTAAAGCCTCTTCAAATGCTTCCTTCCTGATGAGATTATCCAAGTGAAATTCCGCTACCTGCCAGTCTGAAAGGTTCTCATGAACAAACTCTTCATATCTTTGAGGGAAAAATCTATAAAGCAACTCAGCCTTATAAATATTGCCACACTCCAAGACATCCAATAGTTTAAGGACCTTTTCTGCCTTTTCAGGTGAATCTACAAGCTCAATAAGTGCCTTCACAATCTCACATTCCACACCCCATTCCTTGCAATACTCCTTTTGAGCCTCCTCTATAAGGAAGTCAAAAACTTCCTCCATTCCGGCCTCGTAGAGTTTGGAAAAAAGGCCAAAAAGAACAAGAAGAACTGAGTATGTACTTCCTGAAGAGTCATCCATTTTATTCAAGTTTTTAATCCAATTTCTGAGCATACACTTACCAATTACGAAAGCTTCTTCCTCATCTATACGGCCCTTTTCTAGATAATCACTTGCCAGGGAAATTATCTTTTCAATATTATTTTCCAAATTCATAGTAGAGTAATAATTTAAGAAACCCTTGCGCATGTAGCTCTGCATAAGATGCCTAAACAAGGCATTATACTTAGCTTCAAGACTCCGGGTTCCAAAATCTACATAAGGGAAAAACCAAGACAAAAAGGCGTTCTTTGCCTCTGTATTCATTTCTACAAGATACTTTACAAACCCCCTAAGATCCTTGGCAGGTATCTTACCAAGAGCTTCCTCTGTTATTTCTGAGATCTTCTTTCTTTTCACACGCGTAATACCACTTTTAAGAATTAATGCCGGAGGCGGGAGTCGAACCCGCACGGGCGTGAAGCCCAGGGGATTTTGAGTCCCCCGCGTCTCCCAGTTCCGCCACTCCGGCAGAAGGGCAATTATTTGTATATCCAAAAGGTGCCTTTAGATCAACTTTCTATCATCTCCTTCGTCAGCTCTGCCATGTACTGGTA
>JALVZS010000115.1 GCA_027022065.1 bacterium | reverse complement strand
ATCATCAACCACAACGCCCCAGCCGCCAGGTAACCTCTCAAAGAAAGCTATGAAATTTGGTTTATATATATCAAAAAACCTAAACATCAGAAATGCAATAACAATCAACCAAAAACTTAACTTTAGCCCCAAAAGGGCAGTCCACATACCCAAAACTTCATCAATGACAATCTTTGAGCTGTCCTCTTCCCCAAACAGCATGTAAGAGGAAGATGAGAGTTTTACACCTAGCGCAAGAACCGCAAGGTAAATCAAAAAAGCAACCGGTAATTTATAAAAGATAAGATAAAAGAACAAACCCAAAAGAGATCCCCATGTCCCAGGAGCAAAGGGAATAAGACCTGTACCTAATCCCGTGAGAAATAGTACCTTAGCTATACGCATTTATAACCTCTTTCATCTCCCTTACTGCCCTTTCAATACCTACATAAATAGCCCTAGCTATAATGGCATGCCCTATATTTACCTCTTCCAATCCGGGTGTCTTAAGAACAGGGATGATATTTCTGTAGTTGAGATCATGACCCGCATGGACTCTAAGCCCTAGGTTTCTTGCAACCCTGGCTGCTTCAAAAATCCTCTCCAACTCATTTTCCTTATTTTTAGCCGCTGCGTATATACCTGTGTGTATCTCAATGGCATCAGCACCAGCCTCTTTGGCAGCCTTAACCTGAGAGGTATCTGGATCAACAAATATGGAAACCTCAATACCCGCTCCTTTCAGCTTTTCAACAACCTTGGCTATCTCATCAACAGAAGAAGCTACATCTAGCCCACCTTCAGTGGTTACCTCTCCCGGCCTTTCAGGAACAAGCGTCACCTGATCCGGCTTCACCTCAAGGGCTATGCTAAGCATCTCCTCGGTAGCTGCCATTTCTAAATTCAACCTGGTTTTCACAGTTTGCCTGAGCAGCCTAAGATCCCTCTCCTTTATATGTCTTCTATCCATCCTTAGATGCACAGTAATACCATCGGCACCCGCAAGCTCCGCCAGAAAAGCTGCCTCCACAGGGTCAGGAGCAACACTTTTTCTAGCCTCCCTCAACGTAGCCACATGATCAACATTAACCCCTAACCTCACATACCCCATGACCAATCACCTCCTAACCCAGCTCTTTTCTAGCCTCTTCGGCCAAAATCTGTGCATAGTAGTTTACCCTATCACCATCCTCTCCCTCAACCATTATTCTAAGCTTATTTTCAGTTCCGGAATATCTCACCAATACCCTGCCGCCTATTCCTTCCACCTCACGGCTAACCCTGTTAACAAGCTCCCCTAAAGGAATGCTTTCAAAAGGCACCTTTTTCTTTACAGGGATACTAATCTCAGCCTTTGGAAACTTTAACACCCTCTCTTCCCTCAGCTGAGAAAGGCCCTTACCTGTTGCCTTCATTACCCAGAGAAGCCTAAGAGCCGTAACAATACCATCTCCTGTCTTCACAAAATGCCTGAAAATAACATGACCAGAGGGCTCTCCCCCCAAGAAAGCCCCTGTTTCAAGCATCTTCTCATAAACAAATCTATCTCCAACAGGAGACCTCTCAAGCCTGATACCCTCACGAGATAGAGAAACCTCAAGCCCTTTTCCCGCCGCAACTGTGGAAACAACAACATCGTTATTTAACATCCCCTCCCTTTTCATCTCCACACCGCATATGGCAAGCACATCGTCCCCATCAATTACAGTGCCAGTTTCATCGGCAAATATGGCCCTATCTCCATCTCCGTCAAAGGCAACCCCTAAATGGGCTCCACTTTCAACAACCTTCTTTGCCATACCCTCAGGATAAACAGCTCCACAGTTGTCATTTATATTGTAACCATTGGGAGAACAGTTGATTGCTATTACATCCGCTCCCAGCTCAGAAAATACCAAAGGAGCCACCTTATAAGTGGCCCCGTTTGCACAATCCACCACTATTCTAATACCGTCTAGGGTCTCCCCTTTAGGAAAGCACTGCTTTAAGTGCACAATATATCTTCCCACAGCATCCTCTATCCTGTAAGCTTTACCAACCTTTTCTGCAGATCCAGCTATATCCTCCCCTGCCACAAGCTCCTCAATTCTTCTCTCCAGCTCTTCTGTAAGTTTCATACCCTCTTCATTAAAGATCTTTATCCCATTATCGTGGTACGGATTGTGTGAAGCGGAAATAACAATGCCCGCATCAGCCCTCATGTTCTCGGTTATAAAGCTTATGCCTGGTGTGGGCATAGGACCTAAAAGATAAGCATCAGCCCCCATTGAGCATATACCAGCCACAAGAGCAGCCTCAAACATGTAGCAGGAAACCCTCGTGTCCTTCCCTATAACAATCATACCCCTGCTTTTGCCGCGATTGCTAAAAATCTTTCCCACAGCCTTTCCCACCTTCAGCACCACTTCAGGAACCATCGGATACTCATTGGCCCTTCCTCTTATTCCATCAGTCCCAAACAGCTTCACCTCACCACCTCCAACCTAACCTTTTGCGTGTCCAGTTTCACCTCTGGATAGGGAACCTTAAGATAGACATCTATAGAAGTGCTGTTAGCTAAAATATCGGGATCCACAGGCTTCGTACTTACATAGTTTATCCTTGAAACAAGCCTATCCTCCCCCATTACGGTAACCTCACTAGGCGACACCTTCCATTTAAAGGATGGGGACCTCCTCCACTTCACCACAACCGGCACCTTCTTCTTCACAATCCTTACAACATACACCCTTGCATACTCAGGCTTAACAGAAACGACCTCAACCCCCGTGGGAACCTCCACGTTGTCAAAGTAGATTATCATCTTTCTCTTAATCCTCACCCCCTTCATATCCACCACAACCTTGATCTCACCAGGCATGATCCTCTTAATAACCCAAGGAGCTCCCCTAACCTTAACCTTAACAGAATCAGGTGCCCCCTTTATCTCATATTCGGACGATAGGTTTCTAAACTCCACAGGTGCAAGATAGGTAACCTCTATATATCCTTGAGAAACAACATAGTTCCAGAGAAGGAATCCTATAAAAAGAGCCAGTATCTTCTCCCAAAGACCCTTAATGGGGCACCTCCGAGAGAGTCTCATAAAGCTATAAAATATATTGACACCTCAAGGCAAGTGTGGCATTCATTGGCTCACAAAAAATAGAAGGGAGGGAAGTGCGTTGCCTAATCTTAAGTCTGCAAAGAAGAGGATGAGACAGGCAGAAAAGAGGAGACTCCGCAACAAGGCCATAAGAAGCTATGTAAAAACATGCATAAAGAAGGTTCTAGCAGCGATAGAGGCAAGAGAAGACAGGGAAAGCCTGATGGCAAAGGTCAGAATAGCACAAAAGGCCATAGACAAAGCAGCGTCCAAAGGTGTGTTTCACAAAAACGAGGCTGCCCGTAAGAAATCCCGCCTAATGGCAAAGGTTAACAAATACCTAGCAACACTGGAGGCAACAGCACAGCAATGAAGCACAACGGCTGTAAGAACTTCCAGAAGAATATGAGGGTCTGCAACTGCACATATGAGCCTTGCTCCAAGAAAGGCTACTGCTGTGAATGCATAGCCTATCACAGAGAAAGGGGAGAGCTACCCGCCTGTTACTTCACCCCAGATGCAGAAAAGACCTATGATAGAAGCATTGACTTCTTTGTAAAGCTACATCTAACAAGCAACAATTAATAAAATTAAAAGTTAAAAGGGAGGCCTTATCGGCCCCCCTTTCACTCTTAGTACTCAGGCATAGGCGGCGTATTCTTCTCCTTCTCAGGAATCTCCGTTATGGCGCACTCAGTTGTGAGCATCAACCCCGCAACACTTGCAGCATTCTGAAGAGCGCTTCTTACCACCTTTACAGGATCAATCACGCCAAACTTGTACATATCACCGTATTCCAAGGTGGCAGCGTTGAATCCGTAGTTGGGATCACTGCTCTTCTTAACCTCTTCCACCACTATGGATCCCTCAACCCCAGCATTGTTGGCAATCTGCTTCATGGGTGCTTCCAAAGCTTTCTTAACAATGTTCACTCCAATCTGCTCATCCTCATCCTCAAGCTTCAGATCCTCAAGCACCTTCTGACACCTAAGAAGCGCCACACCACCACCAGGCACTATACCCTCTTCCACAGCGGCCTTGGTAGCGTTAAGGGCATCCTCAACCCTGGCCTTCTTCTCCTTCATCTCAGTTTCAGTAGCAGCACCCACCTTAATTACAGCCACACCACCAACCAGCTTGGCCAACCTTTCCTGAAGCTTCTCCCTGTCATATTCAGAAGTGGTCTTTTCAATCTGGACCTTTATCTCCTTAATCCTGCCCTCAATCTGCTTGGGATCACCCATTCCACCAACAATGGTGGTGTGCTCCTTATCTACAATCACCTTCTTGGCCCTACCAAGATCCTGGAGCCTTACATTCTCAAGCTTGATGCCAAGCTCCTCAGACACCACCTGACCACCAGTGAGGATAGCAATATCTTTGAGCATCTCCTTCCTTCTCTCACCAAATCCAGGAGCCTTCACAGCACAGGCCATCAAAGTTCCACGGAGCTTGTTCACCACAAGTGTAGCAAGGGCCTCACCCTCAACATCCTCAGCAATCACAAGCAAAGGCTTACCAGATCTTGCCACTTCCTCAAGCAGAGGCAGCATATCCCTTAAGTTGCTGATCTTCTTCTCATGAATCAGGATGTAAGGCTCCTCAAGCACACACTCCATCTTATCAGGATCGGTCACAAAATACGGGGAGAGATACCCTCTATCAAACTGCATACCCTCAACAACTTCCAAGGTGGTTTCCAGTCCCTTTGCCTCCTCAACGGTTATAACACCGTCTTTGCCCACCTTCTCCATAGCCTCGGCTATAAGCTCACCTATCTCCTTATCGTTGTTAGCAGAAATGGCTCCAACCTGAGCTATTTCGTTCTTGTCCTGGACCTCTCTGGCCATCTTTTTCAGCTCTTCCACCACTTTATCAACGGCCTTATCAATTCCTCTCTTCAAGCTCATAGCATTGGCACCAGCGGCTATGCTCTTGAGACCCTCCTTGAATATGGCCTGAGCAAGCACAGTAGCAGTGGTAGTACCATCTCCAGCCACATCGCTGGTCTTAGAAGCTACCTCCTTCACAAGCTGGGCACCCAGATTCTCAAACTTGTCCTCAAGCTCTATCTCTTTGGCAACAGTCACTCCATCCTTTGTGATCAAAGGAGAACCAAACTTTTTCTCTATAACAACATTCCTGCCCCTAGGACCAAGTGTAACCTTCACAGCCTCGGCAAGTATATCAACACCTCTGGCGATCTTAGCCCTCGCTTCCTCTTTGAACAGTAACTCCTTTGCAGCCATGATCTCACCTCCTCTTCAAAAGTTTTATTCCTTTATGATGGCGTAGATATCCTCTTCCCTCATCACAAGGTACTTCTCATCATCAATCTCTATCTCCGTTCCCGCATACTTACCGAAGATAACCTCATCTCCAACCTTCACAGTAAGAGGTACCCTCTGCCCGTTCTCCAAAAGCCTTCCCTCTCCAACAGCCACCACTTTACCCCTCTGGGGCTTTTCCTTAGCAGTGTCAGGGATAATTATTCCTCCCTTTGTCCTTTTCTCCTCCTCTTCATAAGGCTTCACTAGAACCCTGTCATAGAGCGGCTGGACCTTCATGCTCCACCTCCTCTTCTATTTTTATTAGCACTCACTTTCAATGGGTGCTAACACCAACCGAGATATATAAATATACAACTAAGATTTTATGTCAATACTGCTGAACAGAAAGGATATGCCTTTAAAAAGCTATTGACTATTATTTCACTGGTATGTTAGTAAAATCACAAACTCCTTAAGGAGGGAACTTCCAATGAAAGCCTCAGGGAAATCTTTAGCTTTTATTGTGTTTGGAGTGATTTTCTTATTTCTCTTTTCCCTAGGAGCATTTGCCATTGAGAACAGCGAATGCCTTGACTGCCACGGGGATCCGGATTTCACCGTAGAGCTTCCTAACGGTAAGGTGAAGTCCCTATATGTAAATCCAGACAAGTTCAAGGTCTCTGTGCACGGCACTAACGAGATAGCATGCACCGACTGCCACTCAGACATCACAAAGCTCAACTACGAAAAAGAGGTCCCCCACAAGGTGCCTGTAGCAAAGGTAAACTGCTCCGACTGCCACGATAGTGAGCAGGAATCTGTTGAAGAAAGCGTGCACTCAAAAAGCATATCTCCAAAAGCTCCTGAATGCTTCAACTGCCACAGCTACCACTACACTGAGAGAAGCGCTGCGCTAACGGTAGATGAAAGAGATCACAAATTCTGTCTAAGGTGTCACGATCCTCTAAAAAGTCACAACTGGCTTCCTCAAAAAGAGTTCCATTTTGCCCGTGTAGAGTGCTCCGTATGCCATTCCCCTGAAGCCCCTAAATTTGTAGCACTGAGGTTTTACAATCCCATAACTGAAGAAGTCATACCCTCCAAAAAGATCCTTGAAGCTTTAGGTGCAACATACGAAGATTTTCTAGAAAAGCTGGACAAAAACAAAAACGGCAAACTTGATACTGAAGAGCTTGCCACTGCCCTTGCCATACTGAAAAAGAAAGGGATTCACGCCGCTTTTATGGGGGAGCTTGTTGTGGACATGGATCCCTCAGTCCACAGCATCACGAAAGAAAAGGCCATTAAAGAGTGCTCCAAATGCCACTCTGAGAAATCTTCCATACTTTCCAATGTACAATTGGTCTTAGGGAAAGGGGACAAAACCGCAGAAACATATCCTGTAAGCAAAGCAGCCCTCACCTCCTTCCATGTAGGACACTTTTACGCCATCTCAGCAACTAGGATAAAGGTGATAGACATAATAGGATTACTTATAGTGCTTGGTGGAATAGCCTTTGCAGGAGGGCATGGAACAATTCGCATGTTAACAATACCTCTTAGGAGGAAGAACAAATGAAGAGGATATATTTGCATCCCATACCCGTAAGAATATGGCATTGGATTCACGCTGCATGCATTACCTTACTGGTAATCTCCGGGGTCTTTATCAGATTCGCAGATTACACAAAGGCTATCCCCCTTGATCAGGCAGTAAGATTCCACAACATAGTGGGGATAATAGTTGCTCTGGACTTCATCCTGTGGTTCGCCTATTATGTAGGAACAGGAAAGATCAAAACCTACTTCCCCACCGTAGAAGAGCTGGCCCACGGAGCCATAAGGCAGATAAAATTTTACAGCTTTGAAATTTTCCTCGGTAAGCCAAACCCCTTCCACCCAACCCCTGAAAACAAGTTCAATCCTCTCCAGAAAACTGCCTACCTCAACATTATGCTTCTCCTATTGCCCATACAAATACTTACAGGTCTCTTCCTCCTATACCCAGTGAAGTTTTCCAGCATCATAAACTTCTTCGGAGGCATAAAAGTCATAGACACCATTCATGTACTGCTCTTCTTCTTCTTTGCGTCCTTTATAATAGCTCACTTTTACCTTGCAACCCTAGGACACACTCCCCTTGCCCACTTTAAGGCAATGATAACAGGATGGGAGGAAGAACCAGAAGAACACCATTAAGAATTAAGAATAAAAAAAGGAAGCACCCTTCTTAGGGTGCTTCCCTAAATAAAAGCATCTTTACTTTACTAACTCAAGCTTTCCCTGACCTACCCACTTGTAGATGTATATCTTCTGTAGCCCTTTGTGATCCTTAGGAGAGTAATCAATGTACTCAGAAAGTCCCACATCCAATCTCTTTATATTTTCTATCTTTTTCTTTAAGTCTTCGGAACTCTTAAAATCTCCAACCTTTCTCAAAACCTGCACTAAAGTCCTTGCCAAGAAATATCCGTAGTACATTTCGTAAGAAGGCTTCTCGCCTTCACCGTATTTTTCAAGAGCGGATAAATAGTACTTACCCAGTATAGGACTGTCTTTGAGCAGAGGCAGAAACATGGTGGTATAAACCTCAGAAAAATTCATAGAGGTGCCGTTGGCCTCCAATCTGTCAAGTATTTTAGTAACTCCAGAGTAGTGCTCTCCGTAAACAGCAGGATAAAATTGTGCACTGACAAGATAGCTTATGAAAGGCTGGGTCAGTCCAGGAGGAGTTATAAGATACACAGCCTCAATCTTATTCTTAACCACAAACTTTGCCGCCTTTAGCACATCGGGAACCTTAAATGCAGGGAACTTCTCAGCAGAAACCCCCTTGCTTCTGAATACCCTTACCGCTTCTTTAAAACAATCAAGCCCCCAGAGATTAGGATAGTAAACTACTGCGACCCTTTTATGTCTTTTGGAAATAAGCTCTGCCAACTGAGAAGATTCATCCTTATAGGAGGGAAGAACAGCGAAAATCCATGGATACTGCTCAGCGTTGTATATGACGGAGAAGCCCGTTATGGGAGCGAAAAGCACTTTTTTATAGTATCCAAGCCTCCTTCCCACAGCTATTGTCTCAGGAGTACCAAAAACAGAAAATAACAGATCAACTTTGTCCCTAAGAACCAATGTCTTCAGGTTTGCAACCGTTATCTTGGGATCGTATCTGTCATCGTAATAAACAAAATCTATACCCTTGCCGTTTATCCCCCCCGTTTCATTTGCCTCTCTAAAGGCCAACAAATAACCCTTTATAAGTGAGTGAGATAGCTTACCAAAAGGCCCTGTAAGATCTATACTGGCCCCAACCTTTATGGAACTCGCATAACAAATTGAGAAAATCAAAGAGATAGCAAAGAAGAAGACACTCAACTTTCTAAGCATAACAACACCCCCTCCCTTTATCTCCTTCTCAGCCTTTCAATAGCCGCTTTCAAAGACTGCCTCATCCTCTCCAAAGATTCAGCCACAGAGGAAAGCTCATCCTTACCCTTATACTCTATAGGAGTGTCAAGATCTCCCAAGCTCAGGTTTTCAGCAGCTTCCTTTAGA
>JALVZS010000114.1 GCA_027022065.1 bacterium | reverse complement strand
AGCGCTGTATTGGGAAGCGGTGAACAGTGGATCTCGTGGATACACATGGAGGATGTAATTCGAGCCGTTAAATTTATCATTGAAAATCAAATGCTTGGAGTTGTAAATTTAGTGTCTCCCAATCCTGTGAGACAGAAAGATATTGCAGCAGAACTTGCCAGAGCCTACAGGAGGCCCCTGATAAAGATTCCAGCCTCTTTATTTAAGCTTTTGGGCGAACAGGGAAGATTCTTCATCTCTAGCCAGAGGGTTATCCCCGAAAGGCTTATCTTTATGAATTTCCAGTTCCTCTACCCAGATCTAGAAAAGATCACTATCCCCCATGGTGTAAAAGAACTCTAAATGAACAGACTCTGAGGCAAAAACATCCTTACAGAAAACTATCCCCGAAGGCACAGCTTTTATCTCAGGATCCCCGACACTCACACAAGCTGAATCAATATCTTTTAAGACCCAGGATCCTTCAGGTAACCAGAATCTAATGGGAGATTGCAGCTTCATAAAAAGCAGATGAAGCACAGCATTTAGGTATTTCACATTCAGCAAATCCAAAAGGATTATTCTCCCCCTGTACAGTCCTAAAATAGCAATGGACACAGGCTTCCCCAAAAGGGTATAAAGGACAAAAAATCTGTAATTGCCGTTGGGCTTTTCAACAAATCTCCACTTCACATATCTCCAGCTTTTAAATACACAAAAACCCAGTCTTTCTGCATCAGCCAACGCCCATCTATCTATAAGCTCCCTTAACAAAGACACTTCATCGGCACTTATTTCTTTAAGTCTGTAAAGAAACCTGTACCTATTCAGTCTCGCTTTAGAGGGTAATCTAAACTCCACTTCACGTATAGGGTTGAGTTTTTTGTATCCCAAAAGCAAAGCCCCCAACCTGTGATGTCTTGCGCTGGGAAAGCCAAAAACATAGTGGGCTTTTTCACACCCTGTAAACTCCTTAAAAAAGGTTTCAACAGTCAGCACAAAGGCTCCTTTTTTCATTATGGGAATGGCTCTATACTTAGGATGGCACATGCAGTCCACCACTTGAAGTGCCTTAATCACTCTTCCCCTGTAATAAAGCTCAGCAGGAACGCCCGCACACTGGGAGATAAGGCTACCATCCATAAATCCAAGGGTTATATAGGTACCCCAGGGATTGCCAAGAAATTCCCAACGCCAGTGCTCCAAGGATTTTTTGTGGCCAAAGACCGTGTGGAAAAGCTCTAAAATATGAGCTTCATCACCCTTTATATAATTTCTTATGGTGAACCTGCCATACGGAGTTTCCTTTTCAAAGAGAAACACTACTCAAATACCACCGTTTCCCTTCTCTCCGCCCCTGTAGAGACAAGAAGAACCTTAACCCCCATGTTTTCCGCAATAAAGTTCACATAGTTAACAGCCTCTTTGGGAAGCTTGTTTCTATCCGATATTCCTTTAACAGATCCGGACCATCCAGGAAGCTCCTTGTATACAGGCTTTGCCTTCATAAAGCTCACGTGGTTTGTGGGGAACTCCTCTGTTATCTCCCCGTCAATTTCATAGGCAACACAGACCTTTATGGTATCAAAGCCATCAAGCACATCCAGCTTTGTAACGGCTATGTAATTTAGGCCGTTTACCCAGGCTGCGTATTTCAAGGCAACGAGATCCAGCCAGCCGCATCTTCTAGGTCTTCCAGTGGTGGCCCCATACTCACCACCTTTATTCCTCAGCTCATCCCCAATAGCTCCTGTTTCCTCCGTAGGAAACGGGCCACCGCCTACCCTGGTGGTGTAGGCTTTAACCACCCCAACCACCTGATCAACGGCGGTGGGAGGAACACCCAATCCAGTAGAAATACCACCAATGGTGGGATTGGAAGAGGTTACATAGGGATATGTGCCGTGATCTATATCAAGCATGGTGCCCTGAGCCCCTTCATAAAGGATGCTTTTCCCACTGGACACAGCTTCCTTCATAAAGGAGGTTGTATTTTTAATAAAGGGCTTCAGCTCTTCACCCCAGGAAATAGCCTTCTCATAAAGCTCATCAAAGGAGTATCCCCTCTCTCCAAAGAAGTGCTCTATAAGTGTATTTTTGAGCTTGAGATTAAACTCAAGCTTCTCCCTCAACACATCTCTATCCAGAAGCTCGCACATCCTTATACCAATCCTTGAAGCCTTATCGGAATAGGCAGGGCCAATCCCCCTCAGCGTGGTTCCTATCTGTTTTTTCCCTTTCACCCGCTCGTTAAGGGCATCAAGCTTCTTGTGGTAGGGCATTATCACATGGGCGCTTTCGCTAATAAGCAGGTTTTCCCCTATGTAAACCCCCAAAGACCTCAACTGCTCCATCTCTTCCAGAAGGGATTCAGGATCCACCACCATACCATTTCCCATAACACAAGTGGTACCCTTCCTTAGAATACCGGATGGAATTAGGTGCAGTATGTACTTTGTGCCATTTATGATAACCGTATGGCCCGCATTGGGCCCTCCTGAATACCTTGCAACAACATCCATACCCTCAGCCAAAAAGTCCACGACCTTACCCTTTCCCTCATCCCCCCACTGGGCACCTATCACCGCTATTCTGCTCATTTAAGCCTCCAAGTAAGTTAAAAGTTCATCCTCATCAATCACTTTATCCATTCCAGAGGAAACATCAATCACCTTCAACTTACCAAGCGATTTCAACTTCTCGTCTACTACCACAACCGTTTTTATGCCGTGAATCTTAGCGTAATCCACGGAGCTTTTAAGCTCTCTCTTTATAATATCCCTTGCAACACTAAACCCATTACTTCTCAAAATCTTGGCAATCTCCATACCCTTAGACTTTACCCTTGACATATCAACAACCAAAACATCCACAGGATGTGCCTTTGGCAGAACCCCGTTTATCTCTATAGCCCTGTAAAGCTCCTCCAGGGAAAAGGCAAAGCCCATAGCAGGCTCAGAGCTTCCATACCTCTCCATAAGGCCGTCGTACCTTCCCCCAACTGCTATTCTCCTTCCAACCTCTCTGGCAAAGACCTCAAAGAAAAAGCCCCTGTGGTAGACCATCCCCCTTATCTCTGAAAAGTCCAAAAGCACATTGCTATAAAGGCCGTAGCTTTTAAGCACCTCTATCACACCGTGCGTTTCATCCAGCTGCTCTTTCATCTTCTCCGTACAGAATATCTCCTCTATCTCTTCCAGCACCTCTTCTCCACCCACAAGCTGGGGTAGTCTTTTTATAAGCTCCAGCCTCTTTTCCTCAATGGGCGCTCCTCTGAGAAATCCCTCAAGCTCCACTAGATCCTTCCTCGCCAAGGCATGGGCTATCTTCCTTCTGGTATCCTGGGGAAAAGGGGAAAGTATTTCTCTTAAAAGGCTGATGTTACTTATAACTACGGTATAATCCTTAACCTCAAACAGATCCAGGGCTTCCTTACAGATAGCAACAAGCTCCGCACATGCCTCTGGCTCTCCCAAACCTATAATCTCTAAACCCACCTGGGTAGACTGCTTCCTCACAAAGGAACCCTCATGGGGCCAACGGAAGACACTTCCGTGGTAAAAAAGACGCAGTGGTCTTGGCATGTCCTTAAGTATAGTAGCCGCAAGACGGGCAACTTGAGGAGTAAAGTCAGGCCTAAGGGCTATGACCCTTCCCGTCTCCCTCTCCACAAGCTTTACCACAGCACCCTTTAAGCTCTCATCTATTAGCCTACAAACCTCATCGTAATACTCAAAAATAGGGGTTCTTACCTTCCTAAATCCCCATTTCCTAAAAACATCCTCCACGCGAAGCAGTATCTCCCCATATCTCTCCGCAACATCAGGAAGACTTACAGAAACGCCCTTTGGAAGAAGCGCCTGCAAAACAGCTCTCCTAACCGTTCAGGTTTATCATCTTTACCTCTATTATATTGGGAAGCTCCTGAATCTTTTTAAGAATATCCTCCGGAACAGGATCGTCTACATTGAGAAGGGCAACTGCCATCTCCCCAGGCTTGAACCTTCCTAACCTCATACCCGCTATGTTGATCCCTGCCTCTCCCAGTATGGTGCCTATGCGTCCAATAACGCCTGGCCTGTCGTAGTTGGTGAAGTACAGGATATATCCAGATGGCTCTGCTTCCACAGGGAACTGATTGACCATAACGATCCTTGGAGCATCCCTCTTTATGAGTGTGCCAGAAACAGAAACCTGCTTGCTCTCACCTTTAAGGGTCACCCTTATAAGGCTGACATAGCCTTCAGTGGTTCCAGAGCGTTTTTCCACAACCTTAATACCCCTCTGCTTAGCTATATACTGGGCATTTACCATGTTCACACCATTGCCCAGTATGGGTTTAAGTATTCCAACAAGGGCAGCCGCAGTGAGAGCGTGGTATATCCCTTCCTCAAGCACCTCTCCAGAGTACTCCACTTCCACCTCTTCCATCCTTCCATCAAAGATCTGGGAAACCATCAAGCCCAGCTTGTTAACCAGCTTCACATAAGGCTCCGCCTTGGGGATAAGCTCAGGCTTAATGGAGGGCACATTAACCGCGTGTTTTATTATGCCCCTCTTGAAGTAGTCTATTATCTGCTGGGCTATGGCTATGGCCACCACCTCTTGGGCCTCCTTGGTTGAGGCACCTATATGGGGAGTGCATATAACGTTGTCCAACTTAAGGAGAGGATTGTCGGGAGAAACTGGTTCTTCCTCAAAAACATCCAATGCAGCACCTGCCAAGTGCCCGGAGGAAAGCACCTCGTAGAGATCCTCCTCCTTCACTATACCTCCCCTGGCGCAGTTTATGAGAAACGCATTCTTCTTCATCTTCAAAAGCTTCTCTTTGTCTATCATGTACTTTGTTTCACTGGTTAAGGGGGTGTGAATGGAAACAAAATCAGCCGTCTCCAAAAGCTCATCCAAGCTTACAAGCCTTATACCCATGGATGTTGCGGCATCTTCAGAAATATAAGGATCATACGCGATAACCTCCATGTTCAGCCCCTGGGCCATTTTAGCAACATAGGAGCCTATTCTTCCTATGCCTATGATCCCTAGCACTTTATTCCTCACCTCAACGCCCATAAACTTCTTTTTCTCCCACTTGCCCTGCTTCATAGAAGCGTTTGCCTGGGGGATCTTCCTGGCAAGGGACATGAGCATAGCAATGGCATGCTCAGCAGCGGCTATGGTATTGGCCCCAGGGGTGTTCATAACCACTATGCCCTTTTCAGTGGCCGCCTCAACATCTATGTTATCAACGCCCGTTCCGGCCCTTCCTATCACCTTCAGTTTCTTGCCCGCCTCTATAACCCTTCTCGTAACCTTGGTGGCAGAACGAACTATCATCGCATCGTAGTCCCCAACAATGGAGACCAGCTCGTCCTCCTTAAGCCCGGTCTTTACATCCACCTCAAAGTCCTGCTCCATGGAAAGCAGCTTCACGCCCTCATCGGAAATCTTATCGCACACAAGTATCCTGTACATGGCATCACCTCCAGAGAATCTCCTGAGCCTTCTTAACTCCTGCTCCAAGCTCAAAGTTGGTGTAGCCAAGCTCCCTCAGCACCCCCTCAACTGCACCTATCACACTCAACATGTCAAACTTGGTAACATAGCCCATGTGGGATATCCTGAATATCTTTCCTTTAAGTTTGGCCTGTCCACCTGCTATGATGACACCGTACTTTTCTCTCAACAGCTTCGGTATCTTGCCACCGTCTATACCCTCAGGCACCTTAACCGCCGTAACCGCCTCGCTAGGGGACTTGGAGAAAAGCTCAAGATTAAGGGCCTTCATGGCCTCCCTAGTGGCCTCAGCCAATAAGGCATGCCTTGCAAAGACGTTCTCCAAGCCCTCTTCCTTTATTAGCCTTAAGGTTTCCCTAAGTCCTATGATAAGGGAGACTGCCGGGGTGTAGGCTGTCTGGTTCTTTGCCTGGCTTTTTCTCTCTTTTTTGAGATCAAAGTAGTATTTAGGGCACTTGGAGGCCTCCACCGCTTCCCATGCCCTATCACTGAGAGTTATAAAGGCAAGACCAGGGGGAAGCATAAAGGCCTTCTGAGACCCGCTTACCACCACATCAAGGCCCCACTCATCAGTCTTCACATCAAAAACGCCTATAGCCGTGATACCATCAACAACACTTAAGACATTCTTTGCCTTACACAGCTCAGCAAGCTCCTTTGTGGGATGCTTAACACCTGTAGATGTTTCGCTTGCCTGCCAAAATACCGCTTTAACCCCTGGATTCTCATCTATGGCACGCTCAACATCCTCAACCCTAACCGCCTCTCCCCACTCAACATCAACATTGACGGGCTCTATGCCGTATGCCTCGCATATCTCCGCCCACCTTTCTCCAAACTTGCCTCCCCTAATGCACACAGCCTTATCCCCAGGGGAAAGCAGATTGGCAACCGCAGCCTCCATGGCACCTGTGCCGGATGAGGCAAAGATTATCACATCACGACTGGTCTGAAACACATACTTGAGCCCCTCCCTAACCTCTGCGAATATCTGCTCAAACTCGCTGGTCCTGTGGTGGAGAATGGGCTGGGCCATAGCTAAAGACGCTTCAGGCGGCACAGGTGTTGGTCCTGGAGCAAATAGAAAGTGCTTCTTCATGGCAGCCTCCCTTTTGTGCTTTTTTTCTCTTTCAGAGTCTTATGCTTTACCACGAAAGCCCTATCTGTTCAATAAGAAATAGCTTGGTTTAGGAGAATGTTATGAAGAGGGTTCGCATAGGATTTGAGGATGTTAAGGTAGCCTGCCTCACCGACAGGGAAAATGTAACTGGAGCAACAGCCCTTCTCTTTGAAAGGGGAGCCGTTGGAACTGCCTTTGTGCTGGGAGGAAGTCCAGGAACGAGGGGTATGGACGCACTATTTATACCTGGGGGATCAGCGCCTATTTACGGCTTCGTCATATCAGGAGGAAGCACACAGGGGCTGGATGTAGCCATGGGGGTGGCGAGGTTTTTAAAAGAAGAAAATATAGGTGTAGAAATAGATAGTATAAAGCTTCCCACGGTGGCCTCCTGCGTCATCTTTGATCTGTTTATAGGAAGACCTGTACCTCCAAGGCCAGATGATCTCTATAAGGCCTGTCTTAACGCATCAAAAGAGATCCCCCTTGGCTCATACGGAGCAGGCACAGGAGCCGTCGTTGGAAAGATCTTCACCGCAAGATACGGCATGAAGGGGGGACAGGGATATGCGGAAATGCACATAAACGGCATAAGGGTGGGATGCCTCGCTGTGGTAAACGCCTTTGGAGATGTTATCCAGAATGAAAAAATACTTGCAGGAGCAAGGGACCCCAAAACGGGAAAGCTGGCAGACACCCAAAAATGCATCCTCTCAGGAGTGGTGAGGAAAGTGGCCCATCTAACAGACAGCACCACTATCTGCGTCGTTATCACAGATGCAACCCTTGACAAGATAAAGGCCCACAGGGTAGCGGTTATGGCCGCATCATACATGCCCCAGATTATAAGGCCCGCCTGGACCGTGTACGACGGAGATATGGTTGTGGTTCTATCCATAGGAAACAAAAAGGCCGATATAACCTTCATAGGCACCCTAGCTGGGATGGCGCTTAAGGAGGCCTGCCTAAAAGCTGTGCTCTTTGCTGAATCTTTGGAAAACATTCCTTCTTGCAGAGAAATAGGACTAGGTTTATAATTAGAACAGGATTTAACTTAATCAAAATTCCGAGGAGGTGGGGTATGCGAAAGTGTATCAGCGCCTTACTTATTCTTCTTGTAGCGGCTTTCTGTCAGGCGGCCGAGATGGGCAAGTTCAAGTACAGAGATTTTAAAAAGCCAGAATACTGTGGAAGGTGTCACAAGCAGATCTATATGGAGTGGAAGCAGAGCCTAATGGCCAAATCCTTCACCCACAGCTGGGATGATGTGGAGTACTTTAAGCTGGCGCTACCTCATGCGGAAAAGTTCGCAAAGGTTGCAGGCGTAAAGGCAGGATGCATCGCATGCCACGGACCACTTGCCTTCCTTACAGGAGACATACCTCCCAAACCGCCACAGGCAGGAACAAGGGCCAATGAGGGTGTGAGCTGTGAGATATGCCATAACATAGTGGGAACCACAGAAAAGGTTCCCTACAACTTCAGCTTTGAGATAAAGCCCGGAAGGGTAAAGCAGGCTCCTAGAAAGGGCATAAGGGCACCACATGGAGTAAAGTACTCCGAGTTTCTGAGATCTCCCGAGATGTGCGCCACATGCCACGATGAGCAGAGCCCATACGGTGCATGGGTCAAAAGCACCTACAGGGAGTGGAAGGAGGGACCATACGCCAAGCAGGGTGTAAGGTGTCAGGACTGCCACATGGGCCATGGACCGGGACATGTCACAAGGCGCAAGTTCTACAAAGATATGGCACATCACACCTTCATGGGAGCGCACTTCGCATCAAAGCTAAGAGGAGCCGTTGATGTAAACATATACAGCAACAAGATGGAGGTAAAACCCGGAGACAAGGTGAAGCTCACCGTTACCCTGTTCAACGGCAAGGTGGGACACTACATACCCTCCGGCTCCACAGAGGAGAGGATGCTATGGCTGGAAGTATGGGCGAAGGATGCCACTGGTAGAAAGTGGCACATACCCGTTGACAGAAAGGGCTTCAAGGGAGAGGAATACACCATTGCTGATCCCAACGCCTACGCATATCAGGCCATGGGCGAGATCCTGGGTATAAAGAACTTTAAGGGCGTAAAGAGAGACGGAGATGTGCCTGCAGGAGCCAGGATATTCAGAAAGCCCTTCTTTGATCCAAAGGGCAGGATGACCATCTGTCAGTGGTACACCAAGGACAACACCCTTGTGGACTACAGGATAGGACCAAGAGAGACAAAGGTTGAAACCTACACATTCAGGGTTCCCAAGGATGTAAAAGGACCCATAACCATTGAGGCCAAGCTCTACTACTCCCTCGTGCCCTCCTCAGTAGGCAAGTTCCTGAAGCT
>JALVZS010000113.1 GCA_027022065.1 bacterium | reverse complement strand
TTATAAGGATAAAAAAGTGATATACGTTGACTCAGACTGGTATGAGTCAAAAACGGTGATTATAGCTACGGGAACCTCTCCTCAAATGCTAAATGTGAAGGGTGAGAAGGAGTTTTTGGGCAAGGGAGTTTCTTACTGTGCAACCTGTGATGGTCCCTTTTACAAAGGGCTTGAGGTGGCGGTGGTAGGGGGGGGAGATACTGCTGTTCAGGAGGCCATTTTCCTCACGAGGTTTGCAAGTAAGGTCTATCTCATTCACAGAAGGGAAAAGCTAAGAGCTGCACCTATTTTGCAGGAGAGATTGTTCCAGAATCCCAAGGTAGAGATAATATGGGATTCTGTGGTTGAGGAGATAAAGGGGAAAAACGTGGTTGAAAGCCTGCTTTTAAAGAATGTGAAAACGGGTGAAAAGAAAGAACTTCCCATTGCGGGGGTGTTTATATTCATAGGAATAAGGCCCAATAGTGCCTTTGTTAGGGATGTGCTAGACCTTGATTTTCAGGGATTCATAATAACCAACGAGAACCTTGAAACCAGCATGCACGGCGTATTTGCGGCAGGTGATGTGAGAAGGAAGAACCTAAGACAGGTTGTGACGGCCTGTGCGGATGGAGCCATTGCCACATATCAGGCCCAGTTATTCCTTGAGAGGTTCTTTTCTTGAGGCTTGATAAGTTTTTAAAGGTTTCAAGGATAATAAAAAGAAGAGGTCTAGCTAAAGAGGCCTGTGATGCTGGGATAATAAGGGTAAATGGTGTGGTTGCTAAACCTTCAAGGAAGGTAAAAGAAGGAGACATTGTGGAAATAGATGCAGCAAGGGTATACCTCAAGTTCAGGATTCTCAGGGTGCCCCAGGGAAATGTGAGAAAAGACGAGGCCTCTTCCCTTTACGAGATGCTGGAGGAGAAGCGAAAGTGGACAGAAGAATAGCTATCACCATGGGGGATCCGGCGGGAATAGGTCCGGAGATTATACTGAAGGCCTATAGAGAGGGGCTTTTAAAGGGTGGTATTCCAGTGGTCATTGGAGATGCTGAAGTTATGCACTACTACAAAAAACTACTTAACCTGGACGTTGAAATAAGAGTTGTTGATAGTCCTGAAAAGGCAAGTCAAGATGCCCTTTGTGTCATCTCTTTAACGGGGCTGAAGCCTGAAGAGGACTTTGCCCCTGGTGTAACCTCTGCGGCTTGTGGTAAGGCAGTGGTTTCCTATATAGAAACTGCTGTTAAACTTTGCCTTGGGGGCAGATGCTCCGCCATGGTAACCGCTCCCATATCAAAGGCTTCCATGCATCAGGCGGGATATAACTGGCCCGGACATACGGAGCTTTTGGCCCATCTGACCAACACCAAAAACTATGCCATGATGCTTGCAGGTGGAGGTGTGAGGGTCGTTCTCGTCACCATACATGTTGCTTTGAGGAGGGTTCCTGAGCTTATAACCACGGAAGAGGTATACAGAGTGGCAAAGCTTGCCTGCGATAGCATGAAAAGGTTGTACGGTATTGATAACCCTAAGGTTGCCGTGTGCGGTTTGAATCCTCATGCGGGGGAGAAGGGAGCCTTTGGGGACGAAGAGGAGAGTATCATAGCTCCAGCTGTAAAGAGGCTTGAGAGTGAAGGATACGCCGTATCAGGGCCCCATCCTGCTGATACCGTTTTTTACTGGCATGTGAAGGGCAGATACGATGCGGTGGTTGCCATGTACCACGATCAGGGACTTATCCCCGTTAAACTTTTGGGGTTTGATGAGGGGGTAAATGTCACACTGGGGCTTCCCATAATAAGAACATCCCCTGATCATGGGACTGCCTTTGATATAGCGGGAAGGGGGATCGCATCTCCTAAAAGTTTGTCATCTGCCTATTCGCTTGCTGTGGAATTTTCCTCCAGAACTTCAAGGCCTGAATGAAGATGGTTGACAAGTCTTTCCTCTCATCCTATTTAATTTCTCGGCACGGAGAGGTGCCCGAGTGGACGAAGGGGCTCGACTGGAAATCGAGTGACCGGTTAAAAGCCGGTCCGCGGGTTCGAATCCCGCCCTCTCCGCCATTTTTTATTTAGAAAACAACTGGTCGCCGTAGGGTCCTGTGCAACGGAGCCCCGTGAACCCCGCCAGGCCCGGAAGGGAGCAACGGTAAGCGGTGCGCTCCGTGTGCCGCAGGGAAGCCTTACGGCGGCCTTTAATGTGATGGCTCCCATCCAGGAGATAATAGAGGCTGGAAGGGCCCTCTGGGAAGAGGGGTTAGTTACCTCCCACGGTGGAAATATCTCCGTTAGGGTATCGGAAGATCACCTAATCATAACAAAGACGGGAACAAAACTGGGATTCCTGAAAGATGAAGATCTCATCCAAATTCCTATAGGCTCCACCAAGGAGGAGTATCCTCAGGCTTCCAGCGAGCTTATAGTGCACTCCGAGATTTACAAAGGGGTTTTTGATGCTAAAGCGGTGGTGCATGCGCATCCGTTTTTTACGGTTTTGCTTTCCCTGAAGCTTAAAGAGATTATCCCTTTGGATGTGGAGGGGAGGTTGACGTTCAAGGTGTGCCCAGTTGTGGAGGTGGGAAAGCCTCACGCATCAGAGGAGCTTGCTAAGGCTGTCTCCAGTTATCTTGAGAAACATCCTGTTGTGTGCGTTAAAGGGCATGGCACCTTTGCAAGAGGTAGAAATCTGGATGAGGCTCTGTTCTACACATCTTCCGTGGAGTTTTCCAGCAAGCTGATATTTTACACCAAGAAGGCT